>NZ_JBHXRU010000002.1:0-68863 GCF_042716255.1 Streptomyces sp. NPDC058662
CCCCGGGGGCCGGTCCGCGCCGGAGCCGGAGCCGGCCCGCGGCCCGCCACGCCCGGCTCCGCCTTCCTCACGGCGGCGCCGCCCCCGGCCGTCGTCACAGTGCTGGCGCCGCCGGCCGTCGTCGCGGCGCCGTCGCCCCCTACCGTCGTCGCGGCGCCGTCCCGGCCGCAGGGGTTGCTCCGGGCCGCTCCGGCCGGCCCGGCCCCCGCTTCGGCGGCCGCGCCCCGACCGCTGCCCGTGCCGGAGCTGGCCCGGTCCCTGTCGCTCTGGGTGCACGGGGACGGCTCCGGGGCGCGGGCCGGCGTGGAACTGGCCGATGCCGACGGCCGCACGGTCGTCGTGCGCGGCCCGGCCGCGGACTGGACCGGCTGGCGCGAGACCGTGCTGCCGCTGCCCCCGGCGGCCGCGGCGCCCCGCCCGCTGTCCGTCACCCGCCTCACGGTCGCGGAGGGGGCGCGGCCGGCCCGGCTGGTGCTCGACACCCTGGCCGCGCTGACCCCGCCGACGGGCCCCGCGGCGCCCGAGCCGGCCCGGCCGGACCCGATCGTGGACACGGCAGCCGCGGTCCTGGCCCGGCCGTGGCGGTTCGCCGTCGTACCGTCCTCGGCCCCGGCACAGGTGGAACAGGCGCGCGCGGACGGCGCCGACCTCGTCCTCACCGGCGCCGAGCGCGAGTCCTTCGTCCACCGGGGCGTACGGTTCCTGCCGCTCGACACCGGCCGCCGCACCCTGGCCGGTGGCGGAGCGGCTCGTATGCGGGCCCTGCGCGAGGCCCTGGCGGTCGCCGCCCGCGAACCCGGCACGGGGGCCGTGGCCGTGCTGCAGCGGTACGCGCCGCACGCGCTCGACGGCAAGGAGACGGCCCTGCGGGACCGGTGGCTCGCCGAGTTCCGCCGCACCACCGGCAAGCGGGCTGCGGTGCTCACGGTCGCGGGGCCCCGCTTCGCGGCCGGGCGCTCCGAGGGCGTGCTCCGGCTCACGGCAGCACGCGACGCCCGCGCCCTGGTCGGCGCCGACGCCTTCGCCCCGGCCGGCCGGGACTGGCTCTCCGTGCACCCGGGCCGTCCCGGCAGGCTCTGAGTCCCGGCCCCGCCCGGCCCCGCCCGCGGTCGCCCGCCGGCGGCCACGGGCGGTGGCTCAGAGGCGTACCAGCGTGACCTCGGTCGCCTTCACGCTCGTCCAGACCGTGATGCCGTCGACGATGCCCAGCTCGGCCGCCGCCTCGGGGGTGATCTCCGCGACGAGGTCGGGAGCCTCGTCCGAGGCGACCAGCACACGGAGCCGGCTGCCGACCGAGGTGATCTCCCGTACCGTGCCCCGCCAGACGTTGCGGGGACTGCCGCTCGGGCGGACCCGGTGCACCGACACCGCCTCGGGGGCGATGATCGCGAGCGCCCGTGTGCCTTCGGGAAGGGCCTCGGACACCACCAGCCGGCCGCCCCCGGCCAGGACGAGGCCGTCGGGCGAGGCCGTCCCGGGCCAGGCGTTGCGCCCCAGCATCCGGGCCACCCACGGGGAGCGCGGGTGCCGGGTCACCTCGGCGGGCGGCGCGTCCTGCAGGGTGCGCCCGTCGGCGAGTACGAGGACCCGGTCGGCCAGCGACACCGCCTCGACGGGGTCGTGCGTGACGATCAGGCAGACGCCGCCGAAACCGGCCAGATGGGTGCGCAGCGTGTGCCGCACACGGCCCCGTGTCGTCTGGTCCAGCGCGGCGAGGGGCTCGTCGAGCAGGAGGAGCCGGGGGCGGGCGGCGAGCGCGCGGGCGAGGGCCACGCGCTGGGCCTGGCCTCCGGAGAGCTGCGCGGGCTTGCGCTGGGCGAGGTGGCCGACGCCGAGCCGGTCCAGCCAGGCCCGCGCCTCGCGGCGGGCGTCGGCACGCGGCACCCGGCGGGCGCGCAGCCCGTACGCCGTGTTGGCCAGGGCCGTCAGGTGCGGGAACAGGGCGCCGTCCTGCGGCACCCAGGCCACCTGCCGCCGGTGCGGCGGCAGCGCGGTCACATCGGTGCCGCCGAGCCGCAGTTCGGCGTGGGCCCGGGGGGTCAGCCCGAGCAGGGCGCGCAGCAGTGTGGTCTTGCCGGCGCCGTTCTCGCCGACGACGGCGATGGTCGTGCCGGGCGGGGCGTCGAGCGTGAGCTGGTTGAAGCCGGTCACGGTGGCGTGCAGGGGCCAGCGGCCCCCGTCCCCGCGGTCCGCGGCGGCCCCGGCGTCCTCGCCGTCCGAGGTGTTCGGGCTGTCGGGGGCGTCCGGCGCGTCCGGGCCGAAGGCTTCCCCGACCGGGGGCGCCGCCGCCTCGGCGCTCCTGGCGGTGACGGGTTTCGCGGTCCAGCGGCCGCGCAGGGCGATCAGTACGCCCATGGCGATCACCAGGAGCAGGAGCGAGACGGACGTGGCCGCCTCCGGCTGGTCCTGCAGCAGCAGGTACACCTGGAGCGGCAGCGTCTGGGTGGTGCCGGGCAGGTTCCCCGCGAAGGTGATCGTGGCGCCGAACTCGCCGAGCGCGCGGGCCCATGTGAGCGCGGCGCCGGCGACGAGGCCGGGGGCGACCATCGGCAGGGTCACCGTGAAGAAGACGCGGACCGGTGAGGCGCCGAGCGAGGCGGCCGTCTCCTCGTAACTCGGCCTGAGCCCGCCGAGGGCACCCTCCAGGCTGATGACGAGGAACGGCATGGCGACGAAGGTGGCCGCGACGACGGCTCCGGAGGTGTGGAAGGGCAGGGTGATCCCGAAGGAGTCCTCCAGCCAGGGTCCCAGCAGCCCCCGCCGGCCGAAGCCCAGCAGCAGGGCGACACCGCCGACGGTCGGGGGCAGCACCATCGGGAGCAGGACCAGGGAGCGGACGAACGCCTTCCCCCGGAACTCGACACGGGCCAGCAGCCAGGCGAGCGGCACGCCGAGGAAGAGCGACAGGACGAGCGCCCAGGCGGACACCACGAGCGAGAGCTTGAGCGCCTCGACCACACCGGGGCTGCTGAGGTGCGCGCCGAGCCGGCTCCACTGGGTGCGGGTGAGGATGCCGATCAGCGGGAGCAGCAGGAACGCGACGGCGAGCAGCGCGGGCAGCGCCAGGGTCACGGGGGGCCGGGTGCGGGTGCGGGGTCTGCTCATGTCGGTTCCTGGCTGGGGAGTGGTGGCGGCGGGCGAAGCGTACGGCGACGGCTGTCGGGTACCGCGCAGGACGGGGCCGCGAGGGTCCCGTCGGCCCGGCGCGGGGGCGGTCACGCCTGCTGGAAACCCGCGTCCTGGAGGATCTTCTGCGCCTCGGGAGTGCTCAGCCAGTCCACGAACGCGGTGGCGGCAGCGGCGTTCCGGGACTGCTTCAGCGTGGCGGCCGGGTAGGAGGCCACCGCGTTCTGGGCGTCCGGGATGTCCACCGCGGCGATCCTGTCACCGGACTTGACGGAGTCGGTCCGGTAGACGAGGCCGGCGTCGGCCTCGCCCAGCTCGACCTTGCTGAGTACGGCGCGGACGTTGGGCTCCTCGGAGACCGGCCTCAACTCGACCTTCTGGGCGTCGAGGATCTGCCTGCCGTAGCGGCCGACCGGCACCTCGGGCGCGGCGAGCACGACCTTGATCCTGGGGTCGGCGAGGTCCTTGAGGTCGTCGATCTTGAACGGGTTGCCCTTGCCCGCCGCGATGACCAGGCGGTTCTTGGCGATGACCCGGGGCGGGCCGGTCTCCGACCCGAGGCCGTCCATCGTCCTGGTGTCGGCGGTGACCAGGGCGTCGGCCGGGGCGCCCTGCCGGACCTGCGCGGCGAGCTCCTGGGAACCGGCGAAGGAGAAGGTCACCCTCGTGCCGGGGTGGGCCGCCTCGTACGCGGCGCCGGCGGTCCGGAAGGCGTCGGTGAGGGAGGAGGCGGCGAGGACGGTGAGGTGCGCCGGCTTCGCCTCGGCGGCGGACTCCCCGCCGTCGGCGTCGCCCCCGCCGTCGCCGCAGGCGGCCAGCGGCAGGAGGAGGGCGGCGGTGAGCACGGCGGTGACGGTGCGGCGACGGGGCGGGTACATGGGCGCGTTGCTCCTCGGTCGGTTCGTTCCGCTGGAAGAGCACATCGGTGGTCTTCACCCGGGCGGTGGATCATCCACACCGCATGTACCACACGGTAGAGGCACCTTCGCCGCATGTGCAATCTTGTTCGGACGATGCACATGGCATCTGCGTGCTGTCTCGTCTCATCCGACGAAAGTCGCTGCGTACCTGTCGGCCCGCCTCGCTAGAGTCGTGGCATGGCTGATGAGGCAACGGCGACGGCAACGGGTTCGGTGCGCGTGGACGCGTGGATCTGGTCCGTGCGGCTGACGAAGACCCGCGCGATCGCGGCTACCGCCTGCCGGGCGGGCCACGTGAAGGTCAACGGGGAGCGCGCCAAGCCCGCGCAGGCGGTGCGGGCCGGTGACGAGGTGCGCCTCTTCCACGCGGGGCGCGAGCGGATCGTCGTGGTCCGGCGGCCGGTGTCCAAGCGGGTGGGGCCGCCGGTCGCGGCCGAGTGCTTCATCGACAACAGCCCGCCGCCGCCCACCCCCGTGGAGAAGGCCGTGGTGGGCATCCGCGACCGCGGTGCGGGCCGCCCCACCAAGCGCGAACGCCGCGACATCGAGTCCCTCCGGGGGCGCTGACCCCCCACCGCGACCCATGGAACCGGGCTGTCGGTCCACGGCCCGGGACCGGGGCCCGGAGCATGTCGATCCAGGCGCCGGACCCGCTGTTCCCGCGCTGCTGTCCGCCCCCGGCGGCCCCGCGTTCAGCTCGCGCGTCCCGGGGTGGGCCAGCTGTGGTGGTGCCGGTCGATGACGTAGTGGTGGCCGTGCCGCCAGCCGTCCGGGGCCGGTCGGGCGTCGGCGAGGTGGGGGTGGCCCGGGGGCAGTTCGGGGTGGGCGTGGTCCAGGCGGGCGGGGTCGCGTGCGGGCCAGACCGCCGCGGCGGCCAGCGCGGCGGCCAGGGCCACGGCGCCGAGGACGGCCGCGGCGACGGGCAGCCCGGCGCCCGCGCCGAGCCAGCCGGCCAGCGGGTAGGTGACGAGCCAGCAGCCGTGCGAGAGGGAGAACCGGGCGGCGAAGGCGGCGGTCAGGTCCCGGTCGGCGGTGGACCGGCGGATCACCCGGCCCGCCGGGGTCGACGCGGCCGAGCAGGCGGCGCCGATCCCGGTCCAGACCGCGAGGAACGCCCACCACCCGCCATCGGCGGTGGACGCCAGCACGGCCACGGCGCCCAGCAGCGCCGGCAGGGCGAAGGCGGCCGGCAGCATCACCGCGCGGTCGGCCGCGCCCCGCAGCAGCCGCGGCAGGAGCAGCGCGGTCAGCATCGAGCCCGCCCCGTACGCGCCCAGGGCCAGGGAGACGGCGCCCGCGCCGCGCGCGAAGTGGTCCCGGACCAGGACGACGGTGTGCACGAACACGAGCGCCCCGCCGGCCGCGACCGCGAGGTCGACGGCGAGCAGGGCCCGCAGCCGGGGAGTGGCGCGGAACAGCCGGGCGCCGAAGACGGCCCGCGCGTACCCGCCGCCCCCGCCCTCCGCGGGTACCGGGGTCGGCAGGGCGACCGACACGACGAGCGCGGCAGAGGCCAGGAACCCGGCCGCGGTCCCGGCGAACAGCCAGGCGGACGGCAGTACGGTCAGCAGCGCCGCGGCCAGCGCCGGACTCAGCAGGCTCTCCAGATCGTGGGCCAGCCTCGACAGCGACAGGGCCCGCGTGTAGTCGCGCTCCTCGGGCAGGACCTGGGGCAGGGTGGCCTGGAACACCGGGGTGAAGGCCGCCGACGCCGCCTGCAGCAGGAGGATCAGTACGTATACCTGCCAGACCTGGGAGACGAAGGGCAGCGCCAGCGCGGCAGCGGCGCGGAGCAGGTCCGCGACCAGCAGGGCGCGGCGGGGTACGCGGTCGGCGACCGCGCCCGCCAGGGGGGCGATCACGACGTAAGCGGTCATCTTGAGGGCCAGCGCGGTGCCGAGGACGGAACCGGCGTCCGCGCCCCCGATGTCGTACGCGAGCAGGCTCAGCGCGACGGTGGCCAGGCCGGTGCCGGCGAGGGCGACCACCTGGGCGGTGAAGAGGCGGCGGTAGGTGCTGTTGCGCAGTACGGACAGCATCGAGGGCCCGTCCCGGTCGTCATGAGGTGGGGGGCCTCCCAGCGTAACCAACATGTGCGTACCTGTGCACTCGTTCGTTGTGCGGCCGAGCGCCTCCGGGGCCGGGCGGCCGGTCAGTCGTGGGGCGGCAGGCCGCGCAGCTGGTGGTCGGCCACGTTCAGCGCCTCGTCGACAAGGCGGCGCAGGTGCCCGTGGCGCAGGGAGTAGACGACGCGGCGGCCGTCCTTGCGGGTGGCGACGAGGCCGGCGAGGCGGAGTTTGGCGAGGTGCTGGCTGACGGAGGGGCGGGCGGCCCCGCACGCCTCGGTCAGCGTGGTGACGTCGGCCTCGCCCCGGCCGAGCCGCTCCAGCAGGGCCAGCCGGGTGCGGTCGGCGAGCAGGGCGAGTACGGCCGCGGCGGTCTCCAGGCGGTCCGCCACCTCCGGGGAGCCGTGGGTGTCCCGAGGCTCCCGCTGCTCCTGCGTGTCCTTCGCATCTGCGCGACGCGTGCCTGCGGTCATGCGGACATCGTAGGGCGGCCGGCTCCGGCGGGTGCACGCGTGCGCGCCCGCGCACGAATCCGCGCCGGGCGGGAGCCCGGGGGCGTACCGCCGCGGCGGCCGCATCCCCACTAAGGCAGCCAGTACGGCAGCCCGAGCGGGGATACGCGCGTGGCCCCGCCGCCCCCGGGGGGACGGCGGGGCCACATCGGCTCCGGCGTGGTGCGCTCCGGCTCAGCCGGACGCCGGGACCCGCCGCGCCGCCGTATCGGCGTCGACGGCGGAGTCGGCGGTACGCGGGGCCAGCAGCCGCTGGGCGAGGAGCCCGAAGACGACGGCGAACACCACCCACAGCACGAGCTGCACGGCCAGCGAGGCGATCCGGAACTCCCACAGCAGCGCCGCCGGGAAGCCCGGCTTGACCGCGTCGTCGTTGCCCGGCAGGAACGCGAACGCGATACCGATGGCGAGGGCGAAGCCCGCGCCGGCGGAGAGTGTCGCGTTCCAGTTGCCCAGGCGCGGGGCCAGCCGCCGGCCCGCGATGACCGCTCCCACGCCGAGCAGCACGCTCAGCAGGATCATCAGGAAGAACAGCGTGGTGCGCTGTCCGATGGTGTCCGGGTTGCCGACCGCCGGGGGAGTGGCCGGGTACTTCAGGAACGGCACCAGGTAGACGGTGGTGAAGGCCCCCGCCGCGGTGAGCGCCGCCGTGGCCCGCGGGCTGAACGCGCCCACGCGCCCGAGGGCGAAGGCGAAGGCCAGGGAGGCGATGCCGCCCAGGGCGACCCCGTAGACGAGGACCCCCGTGGCCAGGCCGAAGGTGGACTGGACCGGCCGGCTGACCAGTTCCTCCTCCTCGGCGGCGTCGGCAGGAGCCGAGCCGCCGCCGTGGCCGGCGTGGGCGTCCTGCGCGGCCCGGGCCTCCTCCACGGCGATCGACCCGTTCACCGGGGGCTCGCCGACCACGTAGGCGACGGCGAAGGCGAACAGGCCGGCGATCAGGCCCGCGAGCATGCCGCGGACCAGGAGACCTCTGACAGTCGAGGCGTGCATGGTGTGCGCGCCTCTCAGTGGCAGGGGAAGCCGAGCAGGTGGCGTCCGTCGTGGACCCACTCGTGCACACCGGCGCCGGAGAACACCGACGTGGCGCCCTGTTCGGCGCCGACGAAGTAGAGGGCCACGAGCATCAGCAGGCCGCCGAAGAGCGCCCAGGGCAGGACCGCGTTCACGGGCAGCGGAGCCTGCAGGGAGTCGGCGGGGGTGGAAAGGGTGGTGGAGACGACAGCCTCGGCCATGGTGGAACCTCCTCGGGGAACAACGCGTCCCATACGGTGGTGCAGGACGACGGTCCCCGGGTCTGACTCGCCGCGCCGAGTCCCCTGAGGGACACCGCCGCAGCACACAGTGGCGCGACCATGCCGGATTCGCACCGGACTTCCGTCTCGCCGTCGTCTGTCTGTTGAATTGTCGCCGTGACGGTACCGCGTGACGGGCCGTCGGCCAAGAGCGTGAGGTGCTGATCACATCCGCACGCCCCCTGTGACGTGCCGAAAGCATGTGCCGGTCCCGGCGCGATCCGTCGGGCGACCGGCACCCCGGAGGCTTCGTTGCCCCTCTCGTTCGTGCATATGTTCGGTTCCTGGGGTTAGGGTGGAGCCATGCACGTGGTCACCGGCCTGCAGGGGTCCCTCTTCGATCAGGGCGACGAGATCCGGCTCGGCCCGCTCGCGGGCCTGCGGCGGACCGTGCTCGGAGCCGGGGCCTGGGTGGACCACCTGCCGGGCTGGCTGACGGGCTCCGACCTGCTGTTCGAACGACTGGCCGCCGACGTGCCCTGGCGCGCCGAGCGGCGGCAGATGTACGAGCGCGAGGTCGAGGTGCCGCGGCTGCTCGCCTTCTACGGCGAGGGCGAGGCCCTGCCGCACGAGGTGCTCGCGGAGGCGCGCCGGACTCTGACCCGCCACTACGCCGACGAGCTCGGCGAGCCCTTCGCCACGGCGGGGCTGTGCCTCTACCGGGACGGCCGGGACAGCGTCGCCTGGCACGGTGACCGGACCGGGCGCTCCTCGACCGAGGACACCATGGTCGCGATCGTCTCCGTCGGCGACCCGCGCGACTTGGCCTTCCGGCCCCGCGACGGCGGCGCCACCGTACTGCGCCTGCCGCTCGGGCACGGCGACCTCGTCGTGATGGGCGGTTCCTGCCAGCGGACGATGGAGCACGCCGTGCCCAAGTCGGCGCGGGCCGTCGGGCCGCGCATCAGCGTCCAGTTCCGGCCCCGGGGCGTCCTCTGACTCCTCCGCCGCCTGCGATCCCTGCGCGCGCACCGGCGCGCCGGGCGGGGGCGCCGGTCGTCAGCGGCCCCGGCCGGGCAGGTCGGGTACGGAGTCGGCCTCCTTGCCCGGCGGGTTGCCCGGCAGGCGGGACGCGGCCGCCGCGTGCAGAGAGCGCAGCGCCAGCAGGAGGACACCGATGTCGTCCAGGTAGACCGGATCCGGGACGAGGTCCACCGGCGAGACTGTGTAGAGCACGGCCACCCAGAAGAGCGCCTTGTCGCGCACCGGGATCCCGGCGTCGAGGAGCAGCCGCCGCGCCTTGAAGACCCGTACGAGCAGGACCGCCGCGGCGATCGCCAGACCGACCGCGACGACCGCGGCCACCGTGAGCCAGACCGTTCCGTCCATGCAGGCCGTTATACCCGGATACCCGCCCCGCTATCACGTCCCCGGGCAAGCGGGCCCACGGTTCGGGCGGGTGCGCCGGCCCCGGCGCGGCCGCCCGGGCCCCGTCAGGCGCCCTGTGCGCGCAGCCGCCGGCCGACCTCGCCCAGTCCGTCGGCCAGCACGTCGAGCTGTTCCGGTGTGAGCACGTCGACGAGGATCTCCCGGACCGTCGCCACGTGCCCGGGCGCGGCCTCGTCGAGCCTGGCGCGACCGGCGTCGGTGAGGACGGCGAAGACGCCCCGGACATCGGACGGGCAGCTGCGGCGGCGGACCAGTCCGGCCTTCTCCATCTGGGTGACCTGGTAGGTCAGCCCGCTCTTGGAGTTGATCAGGCCGTTGGCCAGCTCGGTCATCCGCAGTTCGCCCTCGGGCGCCGCGGCGAGGCGCACGAGGATCTCGTACTGCGGGTGCGAGAGCCCGGAGTCGTCCTTGAGCTGCTGGTCGAGGCGGCGGTTCACCAGGGCCGAAGCCGCCAGGAAGCCGCTCCACGCGCGCATCTCGCGTTCGTCGAGCCATCGTGTCTGGGCCATGCCTCCAGCCTACACAGGTTGTTCCAATTTGAATCAGTGGTTAGGGTCGGCGATAAGCGGTTCGAATTTGAACAACTGTGTCCGTCCCCACCCACGGACCGCGCGACCGGAAGGAACCCCCCATGACCAGCCCCTCCGCCACCACGACGAACCCGCGGACCGCCGAGCCGGCCGCACGCACCGCCGCCGGCTCATCCCTCCCCACCGTCGGCACCGACACCGGTCTGCTGCTCCTGCGCGTGGTCCTCGGCCTCACGATGGCCGCCCACGGCTCCCAGAAGCTGTTCGGCTGGTTCGGAGGCGGCGGCATCGAGGGAACCGGCCAGTTCTTCACCGCCAGCGGCTACCCGGCCGGCGAGGCCATGGCCGTTCTCGCCGGCCTCACCGAGACCCTCGGAGGCCTCGGCCTCGCCGTCGGGCTGCTCACCCCGCTCGCCGGCGCCGCCCTCGTCGGCACCATGATCAACGCCATCGCCGTTCACGGCGCCGGAGCCTTCTTCGCCCCGAAGGGCATCGAGTACGAGCTGCTCCTGACGGTCGGCGCCGCCGCGCTCGCCCTCACCGGCCCCGGCCGGTACGCCGCGGACCGCTTCCTCCCCGTCCTGCGCGACGGGCGCCCCGCCCACGGCGCCCTCGCCCTCGCGCTCGGCGTCGTGCTGGGCGGTGCGCTGCTCCTCGTACGGGGCTGACCCGTCCCGGCGGCGCGAGCGGCGCGAAGCGGTGTGACATGGGGGGCCGGTGCGCACGAGGGTGTCCGGGGCCGGATCTGATTGGCCCCCGGCATTCGAGGGAAGATCGCACAAATGACACAACCCATCGAAGACTACGCACTCATCGGCGATCTGATGACCAGTGGACTGGTCGGCCGCGACGGGTCCATCGACTGGCTGTGCCTGCCGCGCTTCGACTCCGCGGCGTCCTTCGCCAAGCTCCTCGGCGACGAGGAGAACGGCCACTGGCGCATCGCGCCACTCGACGCCGCCGACGGCGAGCAGTGCACCCGCCGGGCCTACCTCGACGGCTCGCTGATCCTGGAGTCCTACTGGGAGACCGAGACCGGCACCGTCAAGGTCATCGACTTCATGCCGCAACGCGACGTGGCCCCCGACGTCGTCCGTATCGTCGAGGGAGTCTCCGGCCGGGTCAGGATGCGCAGCACCCTGCGCCTGCGGTTCGACTACGGCAGCGTCGTCCCCTGGGTCCGACGCAGCGACGAGGACCGGGTGGCCGTCGCCGGGCCCGACTCCGTGTGGTTCCGCAGCGAACCGCCCGTCCGCACCTGGGGCGAGGAGAACAGCACCCGCTCGCAGTTCCCCGTGAGCGCGGGCCAGCGCGTCGCCTTCGTCCTCACCTGGCACCCCTCGCACGAGCCGCGCCCCGCCGCCATCGACCCGTACGAAGCCCTGGAGCAGAGCCTCGCCGACTGGCGGGCCTGGACCGCGCAGTGCCGCTACGAGGGCCCCTACCGGGAGGCCGTGACACGCTCCCTCATCACCCTCAAGGCCCTCACCTACGCCCCGACGGGCGGCATCGTGGCCGCCGCGACCACCTCCCTCCCCGAGGAGCTGGGCGGCGTCCGCAACTGGGACTACCGCTACTGCTGGCTGCGCGACTCCACCCTCACCCTCGGCGCGCTCCTCGCCACCGGCTACCTCGACGAGGCGCGCGCCTGGCGGGCCTGGCTGCTGCGGGCGGTCGCCGGCGATCCGGCCGACCTCCAGATCATGTACGGGATCGCCGGCGAACGGCGGATCCCCGAGGCCGACCTGCCCTGGCTGCGCGGCTACGCCGATTCGGCGCCCGTACGCATCGGCAACGCCGCCGTCGACCAGCTGCAACTCGACGTCTACGGCGAGGTGCTGGACTCCCTGCACCTGGCCCGGGCGACGGGTCTGGCCGCGGAGGCGCACGCCTGGAAGATCCAGCTCGCGCTGCTCGACTTCCTTGAGCGCAACTGGCAGCGGCCCGACGAGGGGCTGTGGGAAGTGCGCGGCCCGCGCCGCCACTTCGTGCACTCCAAGGTGATGGCCTGGGTGGCCGCGGACCGGGCCGTCAAGGCCCTGGAGCACGACCCCCTGATGCCGGGCGACGTGGAGGGGTGGCGGGCGATGCGGGCGGCCGTGCACGCCGACGTGTGCGAGAAGGGCTACGACCCGGTCCGCAACACCTTCACCCAGTACTACGGCTCCAAGGAGCTCGACGCGGCGACCCTGCTCATTCCCAGGGTCGGGTTCCTGCCGCCCGACGACCCGCGCGTGCTCGGGACCGTCGACGCGGTGCGCGAGGAACTCGGCCGCAGCGGACTGGTCCGCCGCTACAGCACCGAAGGCCCCTCCATCGACGGACTGCCCGGCGACGAAGGGGCCTTCCTCGCCTGCTCGTTCTGGCTCGCCGACGCCCTGCACCTGACGGGGCGCGGCAAGGAGGCCCGCGAGCTGTTCGAGCGGCTGCTCGACGTGTGCAACGACGTGGGACTGCTCGCGGAGGAGTACGACCCGGTCGCCGGACGGCAGTTGGGCAACTTCCCGCAGGCGTTCAGCCATATCGGCCTGGTGAACACCGCGCTCACCCTGGGCACGGGCCGAGTGCCGGACTGACACCCACCGGCTACCGGCCGCGGGCCGTCGGCGCGCCCGCGCGGCGGTGCCGGGCACCGGGGCACGGGGTGCGGCAGCGGGCCGAGGCGCCGATCAGCTGTAGTGCATCGGGCGGTTCCAGCGCAACGCGTACCGCGCGGCGGCGAGGTGGACCGCCGTGCAGTAGGCGGCGTCGAGGTCCCCGGTCCACGGGCCCGGCCGAGCGGCGGCCGCCTCGGCGACGGCCGGACCGGCGAACCAGTTCGTGAGGCCGAGAGCGCCCCGGTGCGCCGCGGCCGCGGCCGCGGCCGGCAGCGCCAGGGCGGCGGCGAGCCGCTCCGCCGCGGCCAGTGCCCGGTGGGCGCTGCGGACCGTCATCTCCTCGCCGGTCACCGGGTCTTCGGGGAGTGCCAGGCGCCCCGTGAAGGGGAGCGGGACCAGCACGTTCCAGTCGAGCAGGGCGTCCTCGTCCTCCCTGCCGCCGGGCTGGGCCCGGCACAGCCGGGAGAAGCCGTCCATCGGGCGGTTCAGCTTCTCGGAGAACCCGGGCTCCGGTGCGTGCGCCGCCCCCGCCGCCGGTTCCCACGCCGGTGCCCACGCAGGCCACCCGCGGCGCGCCAGCTCGGCGTCGAGCGCGAGCGCGGTCGGCCGCAGCACCTCCTCGTCGGACCAGTCGTCGGCGCCGACGGCGTACAGGTAGATCCCCATCCCGCGAATCTACGCCGGGCCACCGACAACGCCGGCGCCGCCGGTACGGGACGCCAGGAGCAGGGCGATGTCGTCCGGCCGGTCGGTGACGCCGCTCGCCTCGCTGATCAGCCGGTCGGCCGTCTCCGTCAACGGCGCCGGCCTGGCCGCGGCGAGGGCGCACCGCACCCGCTCCACCCCGAGGTCTATGTCGACGCCCGGCGTCTCCACCAGCCCGTCGGTGTACAGGGCGAGCACCGAGCCGATCTCCAGCCGCAGCGGGGTGAGCGGGTACGTGGCCTCCGGGTCGATGCCGAGGACCACGCCGCCGGCCAGGTCCAGCACCTCGGTCCGGCCGTCGGGGTGGCGCAGCAGCGGCTGCGGGTGCCCGGCGCGGACCGCCCGGACGATGCCCGACGCCGGGTCGAGCAGGACGTAGCAGCAGCTGGCGAACTGTCCCGGGTCCAGGTCGATGAGGAGCTGGTTGGTCCCCCGCATCACCTCCTCCGGCGTGCTGCCGGTGAGGGCGAAGGCCCGTACCGCGCTGCGGAGCTGGCCCATCGTCGCCGCGGCGGACACCCCGTGCCCCTGGACGTCGCCGATGACCAGCGCGAGCAGCCCGCCGCGGGTCTCGATGACGTCGTACCAGTCGCCGCCCACCTCCATGCCCTGGGTGCCGGGGAGGTAGCGGCCCACCGTGTCCACGTGTGCGCGCACCGGGAGCCGGTGCGGGAGCAGTGCGGCCTGCAGCCCGCGGGCCAGCGCCGCCTCGGTGTCGTAGCGCCGCGCCCGCTGCAGGGCCTGCGCGATGAGCCCGGCCAGGGCGGTCAGGACCGTACGGTCCTCCGGACTGAAGCCCCGGGGCGCGTCGAAGCCGAGGATGCACGAGCCGACCGGGCGGCCCGAGGCGATCAGCGGCAGGAAGGCACGGGCCCCGACATCGGCGTCCAGCGGAATGCCCGGGTAGGCGGCCGCCAGGTGCTCCATCGACTCGAAGAACAGCGGACGGCCTGAGGTCAGGGTCTCCACCCCGGGCAGCCGGGCATCGAGTGCCACCCCGTCGAAGCGGTTCAGGAAGCCGTGCGGGAAACCGGTCTCCCAGGCCAGGTGCAGGTGCCGCTCGTCGAGCAGGTAGATCGCCAGTTGGCGTCCGCCGAAGGCGGGCAGGAGCTCCTGGGTGACCACCGCCGACACCTGGCGGGCCGTGACCGCCTCGGACAGCGCGATGGCGAGGGCCACCGGACGGTACAGCGCGGTGGCCCGGTCGGCGGCCGGGTCCTGGCCGGCACCCGGCTCGACGACCGCCGACGCGGGCGCGTAGGCGGGCTTGTCCGCGGCGTCGATCGTCAGCGTCACCCCGCCCGGGCCGGGGTACAGGCCCACCGACATCCACTCCCCGGGCGGGTGGCGGCCCCGCCGGGCCCGGAAGTGCACCGGCTCGGTGGACATGAAGACCGCGCGGAAGTGGTCCTCGTAGGCGGGGTGCCCCAGCCACGGCAGCACCTCCCAGACCACCCGCCCCCGCAGTTGCGCCCGGGGGAGGCCGAGCAGTTCCTCGGCGGCGGTGTTGACGAACCCGACGGCGCCCCGCCGGTCCAGGGACAGCACCGCCTGCGCCAGCCGGTCCACGGCCTCGCCGGCACCCCCGTCCTCGGCCCCGGCCCCGCCCCCGCTCTCGGCCCCGCCCCCGCTCTCGGCCCCGGCCCCGCTCTCGGCCCCGCCATCGCTCCCGTCCGTCGCGGGCGGGCCGACGCCGAGCGCGTCGCCGTCCCAGACCGCCGCCTGCCCGGCCGCCGTCAGCGCGGCGAGATCACGGGCGAGCCGATGTCCGGCCGCGCGCAGCCGCTCCCGGTCGAGGGTTCCGACGGGGACCCCGGGAGTCGCCTCCCGGATCACGAACAGCACGCCGAACCGCTCCGGCCCGGCCGCCACCGGCTCGTACAGGGAGGCGAAGGGGAAGGGCAGGCCGGCCATCAGCTGCGGGAAGCGCATGGCCGCCTCGGCGTCGGCCAGGTGCACGGACTGCCCGGTGCGGTACACCTCCGCCACCGGGTAGGGGCGGTCGGCGTGCATCCGCCACCAGGGCCGGAACAGTCGCGCCGGCAGCCCCGTGACCACGGCCAGCCGGAGCAGTCCCTCGCTTGTGGAGCGCAGGTAGACGCCGCCCGCGTGCCCGCCGACAGCCGCCACCGCTTCCAGGGTCGCCCGGGCCAGGGCGCGAGCCACGGCATCGGGCGGGGAGCCGCCGCTGTCCGATCTCGCCGTCACACCGCCAGGATGCGCCCCGGGCGCCGCGCACCGCACCCGGGAGAGTTGCCGACGGCCATAAGGAGAGCGGTGCTCCGAAACGCGCCGGGTGCTCTCGTGCCGAAGATCGCCGCCGCTGGTTCGCCTGCCGCCCGGCGACACCGGGTGGTCGGGCCTCGACTCGGGGTCCGGCTGCCGACCCATGCCCCTTTTCCAGCCGTGGTTGCTCAACTTCCGTTTCTGCAAAAGGGATTGACTGCCTATCAGGTATTCGACCAGCAATCGGCCCTTCGAGTGAACATGGCTTCGCAGTGGTGGGCGTACGGACCGATGGCCTTGATCATGGAATCGGCGAAAGCCTTACGCCCACTGCCTTGTGAGAGGGACCACACCATGAGCGACCCCCAGGACGATTCGATCACCCCGCTCACCACCGACCAGCTGGCGCAGATCGCCGACTCCGGCATCTGGGCGCAGGGGCCGTCCGTCAACCCTGCGGCGGCGGCCGTGGGCGAGGCGCTGGTCGCCACCCTGCGGGGCAGCGCCGAGCCGCAGGTGCTCACGGCGGAGCTGGAGCAACTGGTCGCCGAGGTCCGGGCCAAGGCCACCTTCGACTTCCCGTGGATCACCGCCGACGACGGGACCAGGCTCTCCGCGCACACCATCAAGCTCAACACCACTGAGCCGCGCCCGGTGGTCATCGTCCCCGCCGGGTGGACTCCGCTCGGCTGGGTGCTGTTCGAGTACGCCCACCTGCAGCTGGCCAAGCGCGGCTACCACGTGCTCGCCTACACCCCGCGTGGAATCGGCCTGACCTTCCGGGTTCCCGGTGGCGGCTTCGTCGACGCTCCGTGGACCTCCCAGGGCACGGTCGACGTGGGCGGCCCCAATGACTGGTCCGACGCCTCCACGGTGATCGAATACGCGCAGCGGGTCCTCAACCCGAGCAAGATCGCCTTCCTGGGTGAGTCCTACGGCTCCGGGATCAGCCAGCTGGCCGCGGCCCACGACCCGGCCGGCCGGGTGGACGCGGTGGTGGCGCTGAGCACCTGGGGCAACCTGGCCACCGCCCTGCTGGGCAACGACACCCAGCACCTGAAGGCCGTCGACGCGCTGGTCGGCATGACCGGCGGCCCGGAGGAGCGCAAGTTCGACGCGGCCACCCGGCAGATCCTGGACGACTTCCGCAAGGGCGTGAACCTCCCCAAGGTCCGCGCCTGGGCCGAGGAGCGCTCGCCGCAGAGCTACCTGGACGAGACCAACTCCCGCGGTGTCCCGACCTTCTTCTCGAACACCTGGCACGAGACGCTCTTCCCGGTCAACGAGGTGCTCGACGTCTTCAACGCGCTCACCGTGCCCAAGCACCTGAACCTCTGGATCGGCGACCACGCCGCGCCCGAGGGCGCCGGGCTGACCATCCCCTTCTCCGGCCCGAACCTCCCGGTCGACGAGGCCTTCGCCTGGCTCGACCACCACATCCTCGACGCCGAGAACGAGGTGCCGGGCTGGCCGCAGGTCAACAGCCAGGTGATGTTCGCGCCGGAGGTGCGGGAGGGACGGGCGAGCTGGGCCGACGTCACCAACGGTACCGAGAAGCTGTACCTGGGTGGCACCCCGGCCGGCACTCAGGACGGCACCCTCAGCGCGAGCAGGACTCCCGGCTGGACGGTCTCCTTCACCACCGGCAGCCTCACCGAGGCCACGGCCGTGGACGCCCTGATGACCACCGGCGCCGAGGAGTGGAAGGGAAACCCGAAGATCTACACCACGGGCAAGTTCGACCGCCGCTACCTCGCCACCTGGGTGTCGGAGGCCGGCGCCCGCCGAGTCCGGGGCATCCCGCGCGTCCACCTCTCCGTCACCGGCGTCGAGGCCGACACGACCCTGGTCGCCTACCTCTTCGACCTCGCCCCGGACGGCACCGCCCGCATCATCACCCACGAGCCGTACACCGTCCTGGACGGCGCCCCCGGCGAGGCGACGGCCGTCACCTGGGACCTGCAGGCAGCCGCGTACGACATCCCGGCGAACCACCGGCTCATGCTCGCGGTCAACAGCAAGGACCAGCTCTACTCGGACGCCAACCCGGCCTACAGCACCCTGAAGCTGAGCTCCGCCGCCGGTGACGAGGCCTACCTGGACCTCCCGCTCGGCTGAACCGTACGTCGAGAAGCGAGCCGGGAGCTCTCCGCTCCCGGCTCGTCGGCGACCAGGGCGTCTCTGGGCCGACCGCTTCGCTCGTCCGGGGGACGTACGGGTGCGCGGGGCGTCCGGCGGGTGCGCCCCGGGGCACGATACGCACGCGTCCCCACCCCCGGCCGGCCCCGGAAGGCAGAGCATGCGGTTCCAGTACGACACCATCGGCGAGCGCTACGCGGAGTCCACGACCACGGCGGCCTTCTCGGCGGCCGACACCTACACCCTGCACGGAGCCCTCGACGCGCTCGGCGGCGTACGCGGCCTCGACGCCCTCGACCTGGGCTGCGGGTACGGCTACAACACCCGGCTGCTGGCCCGGGGCGGAGCCCGGCGGACCGTCGGTGTGGACGCCTCGGAGGAGATGATCAAACTCGCTCGCGAGCACGAGGCGACGAGGGGCCGGCCGGACGTCGAGTACGTGGTCGCCGACGCGGACGGCGTGCCCGACCTCGGACCCTTCGACCTCGCCACCACCGCCTACCTCTTCAACCACGCGCCCGACCGCACCTCCCTGCACGCGATGTTCCGCTCGGTGCGCACCAGCCTGCGCGCGGGCGGCCGGCTGCTCGCCATCGTCCCGAACGCGGGCGCCTTCCCGCGCGTGGACTGGTCGCCGTACGGGGTCCGGATCCTCGACCGGGTCACGCAGGGGGACGCGCCGCTGCTCAAGGCGCACTTCCTGACCGAGCCGCCGGTGCCGTTCGAATTCCGCGAATGGGCGCACGCGGACCTCGCCGAAGCGGCCGTCGACGCCGGGTTCACCACCGTCGGCTGGCAGCCGAACAGGACCCCGCCCGCCGACCCGGTGCGCGACGAGGAGTACTGGACGGGCTACCGGGCCTGGCCGATCAGTTCGCTCATGACCTGCACGGCCTGAGGGTGCGGCGCGGCGCGGCACCGCGCACCGGCCGTCCGGGTCGTCCCTCCCGGTCAGAGCTCCGCCGCCTCCTGGATCAGCCGTACGATCCGCTCGCGTGCCGCGCGCCCCTCCGGGACCGGCAGCAGCGGGTACACGTGCGGCAGCCCCGCCGCCTCGTGGAAGTCCACCTCGACACCCTCCGCGCGCGCCCGGCGCACCAGCTCGGTGCTGTCCGTGGCCAGCACGTCGCGGGTCCCGCTGAACACCGTCAGCGGCGCCAGCCCCGCGAAGGAGCCCCGGAGCGGGCTCACCAGGGGGTCGTCGGCCGCGAGTGTCCCCGCGTACAGCCGCCCGGCCTCCCGCAGCCCGGCCCGCGCCAGCATCGGGTCGCCGGCCTCGATCGCCGCCTGGTCCGGATGGCTCATGGTCACGTCCAGCCAGGGCGAGATGAGCACGATCCGGGAGGGCTGCACGCCCGTACGGTCGCGGAGCCGCTGCGCGGCGGCCAGCGCCAGACCCGCGCCGGCGGAGTCCCCGACCAGCACCGTCCCGCCCTCCCCGCCGCTCGCGATCAGCCCGCTCAGCAGGTCCGCGGCGGCCGGGACCGTCCGGTCGGCGGTGCCGCGCGGGGCCAGGATGTAGGCCGGGACGATCACCTGTGCCCGCGCCCGTGTGACCAGGGTCCGTACCATCGTCCAGTGCGGGCGGACCAGTTCGTTGATGTAGCAGCCGCCGTGCAGATACAGCACGTGGACCGTCGGCTCGGCGTCGCGCGGGGACACGTTGTACACCGGCCAGGCCCCCACGAAGGTCCGCGAGATCTCCGCGGCCCGGCCGAGCGAGCGCGGCGGGAGGTGGGACGCGGGCCGGCGGGCGGATTCCGCCACCCGGGTGCGCACCGCCTCGGCACTCGCGAACCGTCTTCGCCGTCCCGCCGCGATCAGCGCCGCCGACAGCGCTCTGCTGCGCAGACTCGGCACGCCCCCCACCTCCCCGTTCCCCCGTGCCGTCCCCGGCCCGGGCCCCTGCCCGTCACCTGAGGAGCATAGGCGTGAAGCTGGGCTGTCGGCCCGCTTAAGAAAGTCTCGATGGACTGATCACCACGCCGCTCGGCAGATTGGTGCCTGACACCGACGCCGCCCGTGCCACCGCACTCGGGGCGCCCCCTTCCGCATGCCTGGAGCCACCCATGAAGGCACTCGTCAAGCACAAGGCCGAACCCGGTCTGTGGCTCATGGACGTCCCGGAGCCCGAGTACGGTGCCGGTGACGTACTGATCAAGGTGCTCCGCACCGGCATCTGCGGAACCGACCTGCACATCCGCTCCTGGGACGGCTGGGCGCAGGGCGCGGTGAAGACCCCGCTCGTCCTCGGCCACGAGTTCGTCGGCGAGGTCGCGGCGCTCGGAGCGGACGTGCGCGACATCGAGGTCGGCGCCCTCGTCAGCGGCGAGGGCCACCTCGTGTGCGGGAAGTGCCGCAACTGCCTGGCCGGGCGCCGCCACCTGTGCCGCAGCACGGTCGGGCTCGGCGTGGGCCGGGACGGCGCCTTCGCCGAGTACGTGGTGCTCCCCGCGCAGAACGTGTGGGTCCACCGCACGCGGGTCGACCTCGACGTGGCGGCGATCTTCGACCCGTTCGGGAACGCCGTGCACACCGCGCTGTCCTTCCCGCTGGTCGGTGAGGACGTGCTGATCACCGGCGCCGGCCCGATCGGGATCATGGCGGCGGCCGTCGCCCGGCACGCCGGTGCGCGCAGCGTGGTCATCACCGACGTCAGCCCCGAGCGGCTGGAGATCGCCCGCAAGGCGGGCGCCACGCTCGCGGTGAACGTCGCCGAGTCCTCCATCGCCGAGGCGCAGCGGTCGCTCGGCCTGCGCGAGGGCTTCGACATCGGGCTGGAGATGTCCGGCCGCGCCGAGGCCATGCGCGACATGATCGACAACATGACCCACGGCGGCCGGATCGCCATGCTGGGGCTGCCGGCGCAGGAGTTCGCGGTGGACTGGGCGAAGGTGGTCACCTCGATGATCACCATCAAGGGGATCTACGGACGCGAGATGTTCGAGACCTGGTACGCGATGACCGTGCTGCTGGAGGGCGGCCTCGACCTGAGCCCCGTCATCACCGGCCGCTACTCGCACCGCGACTTCGAGGCCGCCTTCGACGAGGCGGCCACCGCCCGCAGCGGCAAGATCATCCTGGACTGGACGGCGTAGCCGCCGACCGTCCCGCAGACCATCTGTCCCGGCCGGGCCCCGCAACCCCCCTGCGCGGGGCCCGGCCCCTCCTCCGCCCCTCCGCCGCACCAGGAGAACCGCACATGTTCGAGTCCGTCCGCGAAGACCTCCGCAGCACCCTCGACGAGATCCGCGCCGCCGGCCTGCACAAGCCGGAGCGGGTCATCGGCACCCCGCAGAACGCGGCCGTCGCCGTCACCTCGGGCGGCGCCGCCGGTGAGGTCCTCAATTTCTGCGCCAACAACTACCTCGGTCTCGCCGACCACCCCGAGGTCGTCGCCGCGGCGAAGGACGCCCTCGACCGCTGGGGCTACGGAATGGCCTCCGTCCGCTTCATCTGCGGTACGCAGGAGGTGCACAAGGAGCTGGAGGCGAGGCTGTCGGCCTTCCTCGGCCAGGAGGACACGATCCTCTACTCCTCCTGCTTCGACGCCAACGGCGGCGTCTTCGAGACCCTGCTCGGCGCCGAGGACGC
The DNA here is from genome assembly GCF_042716255.1 of Streptomyces sp. NPDC058662. Lineage (NCBI taxonomy): Bacteria > Bacillati > Actinomycetota > Actinomycetes > Kitasatosporales > Streptomycetaceae > Streptomyces > Streptomyces sp. NPDC058662. Next base: position 21,100 of record NZ_JBHXRU010000002.1, read on the forward strand.
GGTGATCTCCGACGCCCTCAACCACGCCTCGATCATCGACGGCATCCGCCTCTCCAAGGCCCGCCGCTACCGCTACGCCAACCGCGACCTCGCGGAGCTGGAGACCCGGCTCAAGGAGTCGCAGGACGCCCGCCGCCGGCTCATCGTCACGGACGGCGTCTTCTCCATGGACGGCTACGTCGCCCCGCTCGCGGAGATCTGCGACCTGGCCGAGCGCTACGACGCGATGGTGATGGTCGACGACTCGCACGCCGTCGGCTTCGTCGGCCCCGGGGGGCGCGGCACCCCGGAGCTGCACGGGGTCATGGACCGCGTCGACATCATCACCGGCACCCTCGGCAAGGCCCTCGGCGGCGCCTCCGGCGGCTACGTCGCCGCGCGCGCCGAGATCGTGGAGCTGCTGCGCCAGCGCTCGCGCCCGTACCTCTTCTCCAACTCCCTCGCCCCCGTCATCGCGGCGGCCTCCCTCAAGGTGCTGGACCTGCTGGAGTCGGCCGGCGACCTGCGCGAGCACCTCGCCGCCAACACCGCGCTGTTCCGCACGAAGATGACCGAGGCCGGCTTCGAGATCCTGCCCGGCGACCACGCCATCGCCCCGGTGATGATCGGCGACGCGGCGGAGGCGGCCCGCATGGCGGAGCTGCTCCTGGAACGCGGGGTGTACGTGATCGGGTTCTCCTACCCGGTGGTCCCCCTCGGCGCCGCGCGGATCCGTGTACAGCTCTCGGCGGCCCACTCCACGGCGGACGTGGAACGCGCGGTGGCCGCCTTCATCGACGCGCGCGCGGCGCTGGCGGCCTCCGACGCCTGACCGGCCGCCGCCGGTCGCACGCGGGGCGCCGGCGCGGACCGACGCCTGACCGGCCGCAGCCCGTCCCCGACGCGGGGCGCGGCCGGTCCCGCACGCGGGCAGCGGCGGTGACCGGCCCGGATCCGACGGCCGGAGGGGCCCCGGTGGCCTGCGACAATGACAGGGTGATCGACCCCCGCCGGCTGCGCATCCTGCGCGCCGTGGCGGACCACCGTACGGTGACCGCCGCGGCCGCAGCCCTGTACCTCACCCCCTCCGCCGTCTCCCAGCAGCTCGCGGCGCTGGAGCAGGAGACGGGCCACGTCCTGCTGACCCGCAGCGGCCGGGGCGTACGCCTCACGGCGGCCGGCGAGATCCTCGTCGGGCACGCCGGCGAGGTACTGGCCCAGCTGGAGCGGGCGGAGGCCGAACTCGCCGCGTACGCGGGCGGCACCGCGGGCGAGGTCACGGTGGCCGCCTTCGCGACCGGCATCGCGGAAGTACTCGCCCCGGTGATCGCCCGGCTGGCGCACGAGCACCCGGGCATCCGACTGCGGGTGCGCGACGCGGAGGGCGATCAGAGCCTGCCGCAGCTCCTCGACGGCGAGGCCGACCTGGCGCTGGCGGTCGAGTACCGGGGCGCGCCGGGCGCGGACGACGGCCGGCTCTCCGTCCTCCCGCTGTACGCGGAGCCCTTCGACGCGGTGCTGCCCACGGGGCACCCGCTGGCCGACCTGCCCGCGGTGGCGCTGGCCGACCTGTGCGACGCGGACTGGGTGGGCCAGTACCCCGGCAACCCCTGCCACGACGTTACCCTGCTGGCCTGCGAACTGGCCGGCTTCCAACCGCGGTTCGTGCACTGCTCCGACGACTTCCGCGCCGTGACCGCACTGGTGGGCGCGGGTGCGGGGGTGGCCCTCGTACCCCGGTCGGCGCTGCGCGGCATGGACCTGAAAGAGGTCCAGGTCCGTCCCGTGGCGGGCCCGGCGGCGACGCGCAGGGTCTTCGCCGCCACCCGGCGCGGCGCCGAGAGCCACCCGCTGATCGCGCCCGTCCTGGCCGCGCTGGTACGCGAGTCGGAACGGCTCACGGCCCACTGAGCGGCGGTCGGCGGTCGGTTCCGCCTGCTGTGACAGCGCAGGCGCCCGGCGCCGCGCGCAGGCGACCGGCCGCGGGCCGGTCCGTCAGACCCGCAGCACCTGGACGCCCGCCGCCTCGAACTCCGCCGCGACGCCGCCCGACAGGCCCGTGTCCGTGACCAGGACGTCCACGTCGCCGGTCGCGCAGATACGGGCGAAGGCGCGCACGCCGAGCTTGCTGGAGTCCGCCGCGACGACCACCCGGCGGGCCCGTTCGCACAGCAGCCGGTTGACCGAGGCCTCGTCCTCGTGCCGGGTGGCCGCGCCGTCCGCCGGGTCGAAGCCGTCCACCCCGACCACCGCCGTGTCCACGGCGAGCTGACCGAGCACCTGCTCGGCGAGCGGACCCGTCAGCTCGTACGACTGCGGGCGCGCGACGCCGCCGGTCAGCACGATCTTGAACTGCGGCCGGATCACCAGTTCGCCCGCGATGTTCAGGGCATTGGTCACCACGGTCAGCGCCGGCGACCCCGAGGCCAGGTCGGCGCGCCCGGCCAGCGCCCGGGCCACCTCGGTGGTCGTGGTGCCGCCGGTCAGGCCGATCACCTCGCCCGGGGAGACAAGACCCGCCACCGCCTCGCTGATCCGGTGCTTCTCGGCGGCGCGGCGCGAGCTGCGGTAGCGCAGCGGGAGCTCGTACGACACACCGTGCAGTACCGCTCCGCCGCGCGTGCGGACCAGCAACTGCTGCTCGGCCAGCTGGTCGAGGTCGCGCCGGATGGTCGCGGCGGACACGCCGAGGACCTCGGCCGCCGGCTCCACCTCCAGCTCACCCCGCTCCACGAGCAGGTCCAGCAGCTTCTGCCAGCGTTCCTTGCGGGTCATCGGCCGCCCCCTTCGGTGTACCGCGTGTGCTCGGTCGGCCCACCCGCCGACACTAACGCAGCCCGTCAGCTCGTGGATGCTTGAAGTTGCGCGAAACAGCGCGCTATCTTGCAGGAAAACGCATCCAGCCCCGGCCGCAGCACGAGGGAGCCCGTATGAGTCACATCGCGCACGAGTTGGGCACGCAGCCCGAGTGCTGGGAGCGGGCCGCCGACCTCGCCCCCGCCCGGCGCGCGGTGCTGCCGCAGCCGGGGGAGCGTACCGCCCTCGTCGGCTGCGGGACCTCGTACTACATGGCGCAGGCGGCCGCCGTCCTGCGCGAGGAGGCGGGCCACGGCGAGACCGACGCCTTCGCCGCCTCCGAATTCCCCCGGCACCGCCGGTACGACCGGGTGGTGGCCCTGACCCGCTCCGGCACCACCACCGAGGTGCTGGACCTGCTGGCCGGGCTGCGGGACGCGGGCGTGCCGACCACCGCCGTCGTCGGCGACCCTGCGACCCCGGTGATGACCCTCGCCGACGAGCTCGTCGTCCTCGACTTCGCCGACGAGCGGTCCGTCGTGCAGACGCGCTTCGCGACCACGGCGCTGACCCTGCTGCGCGCCCATGTGGGAGCGCACTCCCCGGCCGCGGTCGCCGACGCCCGGACGGCGCTCGCCCGCCCGCTGCCCGCCGACCTCGCCGGCCGGGGGCAGTTCACCTTCCTGGGGCGGGGCTGGAGCGTCGGGCTCGCCCACGAGGCGGCCCTGAAGATGCGCGAGGCCTCGCTGTCCTGGGCGGAGGCCTACCCGGCCATGGAGTACCGGCACGGGCCGATCAGCGTCTCGGGCCCCGGCACCGCCACCTGGTCCCTCGACGAGGCGCCCGACGGACTCGCCGAGCAGGTCCGGGGGACCGGCGCCCAGTGGGTGGCCGGCACCCTCGACCCCCTCGCCGAACTGGTCCGGGTGCACCGGCTGGCCCTGGCGGTGGCCGCCCACCAGGGGCTCGATCCGGACGCGCCGCGCCACCTGACCCGTTCGGTGATCCTCACGGCGGGCGAGGAGGCGGTCCGATGAGCCTCGTCCCGGCCGGCGCGCTGGTCCTGGAGGCCGCGGGAGCGGGGCGGGCCGTCGCCGCGTTCAACATCATCACCCTGGAGCACGCCGAGGCCGTCGTCGCGGGGGCCGAGGCGGCCGGGCTGCCGGTCATCCTCCAACTGAGCGAGAACGCCGTGAAGTTCCGCGGCGGGCGGCTACTGCCCATCTCCCGGGCGGCCGTCGCCTGCGCGGAGGCCGCCGGGGTCCCCGTCGGCCTGCACCTGGACCACGTCAAGAGCGCGGACCTGCTCCGGCAGGCGTGCGACGCGGGGTTCAGCTCGGTGATGTACGACGCCGCCCACCTCCCGTACGGCGAGAACCTGGAGGCCACCCGGTCAGCCGCCGACTGGGCGCACGCCAACGGCCTGTGGATCGAAGCCGAGTTGGGCGAGGTCGGCGGCAAGAACGGCGCCGCCCCGCTGGACCCGCACGCGCCGGGCGCACGCACGGACCCGGACGAGGCGCGCCGGTTCGTCGCCGACTCGGGGGTCGACGCGCTGGCCGTCGCCGTCGGCAGCAGCCATGCCATGACCAGCCGGACGGCGGCCCTGGACCACGCGCTGCTGGCCCGGCTGGCCAAGTCGGTGGACGTGCCGCTGGTCCTGCACGGTTCCTCCGGGCTGCCGGACGCGGAGCTCGCGGCCGCCGTCGCGGGCGGCATCCGCAAGGTCAACATCGGCACCGCGCTGAACGTGGCCATGACCGACGCCATCCGCGCCCACCTGACCCCGGCGGACCCCCGGCCCTACCTGACCGCGGCCCGTACGGCGATGGCGGCGACGGCCGAGGCGATGATCAGCGCGCTGAACTGACGGGCACGAGGGGCGCCGGCCGCGGGGGCCCGCTCGCCGCCGCGCCGTGCGCCCCGCGCGCCCCTTCCGGATTCTTGTAACAGGTTCTACTCTGACCGCCGCCACAGCGACCGGCTGGACCGCGAGAATCCCGGAGGGGCCGTGCACCTCGAATACACGCCTGAGCAGCGGCAGTTGCGCACCGAGCTGCGCGCCTACTTCGCCGAGCTCGTCCCCGAGGACGTCTACGCCCGGTACGAGGACCCGGCCGCACAGAAGCGCTTCTACCGGGAGACCATCCGCCGGCTGGGTGCGGACGGTTGGCTGGGGGTCGGCTGGCCGAAGGAGTACGGCGGCCGCGGGATGTCGCCGATGGACCAGTTCATCTTCTTCGACGAGGCCGCGCAGGCCGTCGTGCCGCTGCCCCTGATGGCGCTCAACACCGTCGGCCCCACCATCATGCAGTTCGGCACCGACGAGCAGAAGGCGTACTTCCTGCCCCGGATCCTCAAGGGCGAGATCGACTTCGCCATCGGCTACAGCGAACCCGGCGCCGGCACCGACCTCGCCGCCCTCGCATGCAGGGCGGTCCGCGAGGGCGACGAGGAGACCGGCACGTACGTGGTCGACGGGCAGAAGATCTGGACCACCAACGGCGACACCGCCGACTGGGTCTGGCTCGCCGTCCGCACGGACCCGGACGCCCCCGCGCACAAGGGCATCACCATGCTCCTCGTGCCGACCTCGGACCCCGGCTACTCCTGCACCCTCATCAACACCCTCGCCTCCCACGACACCACGGCCAGCTACTACGAGGGCATCCGCGTGCCCGCGAGCCGCCGCGTCGGGCAGGAGAACAGGGGTTGGCGCCTGATCACCAATCAGCTCAACCACGAACGCGTCACCCTCGCCGCCCACGGCACCATGGCCATCCGCGCCCTGCACGACGTCCAGCGCTGGGCCGCGGGGACCAAGCTCGCCGACGGGCGCCGCGTCATCGACCTGTCCTGGGTCCGCGGCCGCCTGGCCCGCACCCACGCCCGTCTCGACGCGATGAAGCTGCTCAACTGGCAGATGGTCAACGCCGTCCAGGACGGCACCCTCACCCCGCAGGACGCCTCCGCCGTCAAGGTGTACGGCTCGGAGGCCCGCCGGGACGCGTACGCCTGGCTCATGGAGGTCGTGGGCGCCGCCGGCTTCCTCAAGGATGGTTCCGCCGGGGCCGTCCTGCACGGCGAACTCGAACGCGGCTACCGCAGCGCCGTCATCTTCACCTTCGGCGGCGGCAACAACGAGATCCAGCGCGAGATCATCTCGTGGATCGGCCTCGGCATGCCGCGCGTCCGCCGCTGAGGGCCGCCGCCCTCCGCCCTCCCCGTTCCGACACCTCCAGCCCGCGCGCCTGCAGGCCTGCTGCCTGCCCGCCCGCGCCCGGGCCCAACTCCCGTGCCCCGGTGGCGCGGTGGGCGGGCCCTCCCGATGGCGGCCGCCCCTGATGGCGGTCGCCTCTTCGGGCTTATGTCTGGTTTCCGGCGTTCGCCCGCTTGGGTGGGATTTATTTAGCAGCTTTGTTTCATTGGTCTTGACCAATGCCCAAGACCCTTGGCATGCTGGCAGCGGCCGTACACGATCATGATTCCTCGTTATGCGAGAGGTTCAATCGATGCGTGCTGTATTCCGACACGGGGGTCGATGGAAAGTGTGCGTCGTGACCGACGCAGTAGTTCTGTATTGAGGGGCAACATCGCCCGTTTCGCGATTCTGTATCGCGTCGTGGCTGGTCAAGGGCGCCCATAAGCCCTGCCGGGGGATCGCGTCAACCGTTTTGGTGCGCCCCCTCGTATTTCTCCGTGGTGCATTGAGTCCGCAAAGTCTGTGCGGAGGGCACCGCCTGCCTTGTTCACCTTTTGTGAACTGTCAGTGAATGGGAGGTTGCGTCAGTCGTGCAAGGAAATCTGATCAAACAAAAAGCCGCGCCGGTCGCCTATGTGCCCGAGCGCGGAGCCTCGGGCCGCCACGTCGACCTGTGGGCCAAGGTGGCCCTGCCAGCCGCGGCGCCCGAGCCGCCCGCCGAGCCGGTGGCGGCGCCCGGCCTCCGCCTTGCCCTCTCCCTGCTGGAGGAAGGGGTGCTGACCAGCCGCGCCAACCGCGCCTGCGGCTCGTACGTGGCGCGGGCCGTGCCCTCGGCCGGGGCCGTGTACCCCTACGAGTTCGCCGTCCTCGCCATGGAGGACGGCGTGCCGACGGCCTTCCGGATCGACGCCGACCGTCGTACCTGCGCCAGGCTGGCCGCCGGGACCCGGGTCACGGCCGCGCTGGACGCGTCCCTGCTCACCGTGCCGGAATACGGCGGAGCGCTGGTGGTCACGCTCACCCGTCCCTGGCTGTCGATGCGCAAGTACGGCGACCGCGGCTACCTGTACACGCAGCTCGACGCGGGGCACGCGGCCGGCAACCTGCTGCTGGCGGCGGCCGGCCGTGGCGCCGCGGGGGCGCTACGGCTGCGCTTCCCGAGGGAGTCCCTCTCGGGACTGCTGGAGGCGGGGGAGAACTGCCGGGAGATCCACTCCGCGGTGGTGGTGCCGGCCGCGTCTGTCGACGCGTCGTGGACGGGCTGGACCGTGCACGACGACACCGACCGGGAGCTGCGCGGGCCCACGTGGCGGTCCTGGCTGGAGAGCACCTGCTGGGACTCGCTCGCGGGCTGGCCCGAGTCCCCCGGCTCCGCGACCCCGCGGACCGCACCCGCCCCGCTCACGGGTATCCGTACGGGCAGGCGGCTCTCCCCGGGGGAGCAGGGCCTGGGCGATCCGGCCGAGTGGTCGGAACTGATCGGGACGCGCACCTCCAGCAAGGCGTTCACGGGCGAACCCCTGTCCGCCGCCGCCGTCTGGCAGGCGGTCTCCGCCCTGTCGACGCCGTTGGAGACCGACCTGCCCGACCTCTCGCCGCTGTCCGCGACCCTGGTCCTGCGGTCGACGACGGAACCCGACCAGGACGCCGTGTACCGGCTGGGCACGGGGGAGCGGCAGCCCGTACGGCTGCCGTCCACGGACGAGGTGGCGCGTGCCTGCATGCAGCAGCGCGCCCTCGCCGGAGCCGCGGCCGTCGTGCTGCTGCACGTCCCCCGTACCTCGCTCGCCGGGGCCGGATCGGCCGCCGACGCCGAGAACCTGCGTGAACTCGCCTTTCGCTGCGGCGCGTTGGGCCAGCTGCTCTACCTCGGCGCCAACCGCGCCGCCGTCGGTGTGACCGCCATCGGCGGCTTCGACACACCGCTGTGGCGCACGCTGGCGGGGCTGCCGGAGGACGACGAGATCCTGTACGCGCTGCTGCTCGGCAGCCCGGACGATTCCGGCGTCAAATTCGACCGGCTCGCCACCGCGCACGCCCAGAACGAGCGGTGAGGCGGATGCGCGCTGTCCTCCCCGACCTCTTCACCGAGATCCTCGCCCGCCACGGCGACCGCGTCGCCGTCACCGACGCCGACGGTTCGCTCGGATACGCCGAACTCGCCGACCGGGCGCGCGCCGCGGCGGCCGGGCTCGCCCCGCACCGCCCGGAGGGCGAGCGGCTGAGAGTGGGGCTGTACGCCACCAACTCGGTCGACTACGTCGTCGCCTACCTCGCGACCCTGTTCGCCGGCGGCGTGCCCTTCCTGGCCGACTCGGCCTTCGGCCCGTTCGAACTGTCCCGGATCGCCGAGGACTGCGGGTTGGACCTGCTGGTCCACGCCCCGGGAGCGGACGTCCGCGCCGTCACGGACGAGGTCCTCGACGACGGCGCCGGACTCGGCGCCCTCGCGGTCAGCCGGGTGCGCCGGTACGAGAGCCCCCGCCCGCGGCTGCTGGACGACACCGAGGTGTGCCGCTTCACGTCCGGCTCCACCGGCCGGCCGAACTGCATCGAGTTCTCCGGTGCGGCCGTGTCCGCCGCCGCCGCCAACTGGGTCCGGGGCACCGGCCTCTCCGCCGATGACCGGATCGCCTGCTTCGCCGCCCTCTCCAACGGTCTGGCCTTCAACACCTCCCTGCTGGCGGCGTTCCTGCCCGGCGCCTCACTGCACCTCTCGCACGGACTGCCCACCGCGTCCCGGGTGGTACGACTCCTGGAGAGCACCGCCGCGACCCGGCTGGTGGCCTTCCCGGCCCTGTACGAGTCGATCGTGCGGCGCTCCCCGGAGGAGGGCTTCGCCGCCGTCCGGACCGCGATCTCCTCCGGTGCCCCACTGCGCGAGAGCGTGCGCGAGGAGTTCACCCGACTCACCGGCGTACCGATCCACAACTACTACGGAGTCGCCGAGACCGGTCCGCTGACGTACGCCGCCGACGGGGCCGGCAGCGGCCTCGGAGCGGTCCTGCCCGGCGTGGACCTGCGCGCCGAGCAGCAGGGCATCCGGGTCAGGAGCCAGTCGATGGGCTCCCGCTACCTCAACGCGCCCGGCGTCTTCGAGGAGCGCGTCGACGCCGAGGGCTACTACCGCACCGGCGACCAGGGCCACCTCGTCGACGGCGCGCTCCACCTGACCGGCCGCACGAGCCGACTGGTCAACGTGGGCGGACGCAAGATCGATCCCATCGAGATCGCCGAAGTGCTGCGCACGGCCGACGGGGTGCTGGACGCCGTGGCCTTCGAGGCCGACAACCAGCACGGCGAACCGACCCTGGCCGCCGTCGTCGCCGTCGGACCCGGCGTGAGCGCACAGGCCCTGCGCGCGCACTGCGCCCGGACGCTCCCCTCGTTCAAAGTGCCCGGGATCCTGCGCCTGGTGGACCGCATCCCGGCGAACTCGATCGGCAAGCCGTCGATCGAGAGCCTGCGACGCCTGCTCAGCGAACCCCAGAACAGCTGAACCCCTTTCGAGACACAGGACGTACCCCATGGACAGCAGCGCCCTTCGTACCAAGATCCTCGACCTCGCCGTCGCGGCGGGGGACGGCAGCGTCACCGCCGACGAACTCGCCGGCGCCAACTACTCGCTGCGTGACGTCGGCTACTCCTCGCTCTCCTACATGCGACTGATCGACAGCATCGAGAACGAGGTCGGTGTCTACCTCGACCCGGAAGCCGCCATCGAGCACTACGAGACCATCGATTCCGTCACCGCCCTCGTGGTCGCCAGCGGAACAGGCACCGATGCCTGAGACAGCCGCCAGCGGCGGCCCCACCCTCGGCATCGTCGGCGCCGGGCGGCTCGGTACGGCCCTGCGCACGGCCTGCGGGGCCCACGGGACGCGGGTCAGCCTCACCGCGTCCCGCCGTGCGGGCTGGTCCGTCGAGGCGGTACCCGACGTACTCGTCGACGCCAGCGCACCCGAGGCGCACGACGCGGTCCTCGACTACTGCGCCACGCGGCGGGTCCCGCTCATCGCCTGTGTCTCCAATCTGACGGACACCCAGTGGAAGGCACTGCACGAGCTGGCCGAAGCCGTACCGGTGGTCCGGGCCACCAACCTCTCCTTCGCCCACTACCTCCAGGTGCGCATCGCCGAACTCACCGCCGCCCTCACCGCGGCCCCCTTCGTCGCGACCACCACCGTCCGCGAGCGGCACCCGCTCGGGAAGGCGCACCGGCCCAGCGCCACCGCGCTGGCACTGGCGGACACCTGGGCCGGGGCGAGCGGCCGCCCCGTGGCCGACATCGCCGACGAACGATCCGGACTGCCGGTCAGCGAACACGAGTTGACCCACACCTGGGACGGCGAGTCCCTGCACGTCAGGCACCACGTCGGCAGTTGGACGGTGCCCGCCCGGGGGGCGCTGGCCGCCGCCGACTGGGCCCGTACCGCACCCCCCGGCCTCGTCACCATGCGCACCGTCTACGACGACTTGACAGCTAGGAGCACGACATGACCGCCGACGAACCGCAGCCGCTCGACCCGGCCGAGCGCCGGCTCGTCCTGCAGCTGGCGATCGGCGCCCGGATGCTCTCCCTCGACGGGCACGACGACTTCAACCAGGGACAGATCTCGGCCCGCATACCCGGCCGGGACGAGTTCTTCATCAAGGGGGCGCTCGTCGGCTTCGACGAGGCCGCCCCCCAGGACGTCGTCCGCTGCGCGGTGGACCACACCCTGCCCGCGCCGCCGCTGGCGCCGCCCGAGCTCCCCCTGCACCAGGCCATCTACCGGGCCCGCCCGGACGTCAACGGCATCGTCCACAGCCACGCCCCGTACACCCTGCTGTTCGGCGCCACCGACCTGCCGATGCGCCCCGTCTCGCACGACGGCGCCTACTTCCGCGACCGGATCGGGCTGTTCACCGAGACCAGCAACACCGTCCTCGACATCGAGACCGGCGACCACATCGCCAAGGACCTCGACGACAACCCGGCCGTCCTGCTGCGCAACCACGGCGGAGTGATCGTCGGCAAGAGCGTGCGGCACGCCTCCGTCTTCGCGCAGGTCCTGGAACGGGCCTGCCGCCTCCAGCTGACCGCCGAGAGCACCGGCGTCCCGTACACCTGGTCCACCGAGCAGGACGTGGCCGCCAAGCAGGACTTCATCTACGCCGACCTGTCCGTCCGCTCCTACTGGGACTACGCCGTCCGCCGCGTGGGCCGCCACTGGCCGGAGACCGCCCACTGGGGCCTGCGCTGACCGCACCGTCCGCACGGTCTCCCCGCACGGAGGACCCGTCGCCCATCCACCCGACACCCACGGAGGCCATCCGATGAAGGTCCAGCGCATCCTGCCCACCGAGGAGGCGGCCGATCTGCTCGGCCTCGTCCGGGAGATCGCCGCCGGTGAACTCGCCCCGCGCGTCGCCGATTTCGAGGCGGCCCACGAGTTCCCCCGGGAGATCGTGCGCACCCTCGGCAAGGCCGGACTGCTGAGCCTGCCCTACCCCGAGGAGTACGGGGGCGGCGGACAGCCGTACGAGGTCTACCTCCAGGCGCTGGAGGAGATCGCCTACCACTGGTTCGGTGTGGCCGAGGCGGTCAACGTGCACAACCTGGCCTGCTTCGGTACCGCCACGTACGGCACCCGGGCCCAGCGCGAGGAGCTGCTGCCCGGCATGCTGGGCGGCGAACTCCTGGGCGCGTACTGCCTGTCCGAGCCCGAGGCCGGTTCGGACGCCGCCTCGCTCACCACCCGCGCGGTGCGCGAGGGCGACGGCTACCGCATCACGGGCACCAAGTCCTGGGTCACCCACGCCGGCAACGCGGACTTCTACAACGTGTTCACCCGCACCGGCGGGCCGGGGGCCCGCGGCCTGTCCTGCCTGGTGGTCCCCAGCGGTACGCCGGGCATGGTCGTGCACGAACCGGAGCGCAAGCTGGGCGTCTGGTCCTCGCCCACGGCCCAGGTCGGCTTCGACGACGTCCGGGTGCCGGCCGAGCGGCTGATCGGCCGTGAGGGGAAGGGCTTCCTCATCGCGATGGGCGCCCTGGACTGCGGCCGCCTGGGCATCGCGGCGTGCGCCGTCGGTATCGCCCAGGCCGCCGCCGACTACGCCGTGCGGTACGCGAAGGAACGCCGCCAGTTCGGGCAGCGGATCATCTCCTTCCAGGGCGTCGGCTTCATGCTGGCCGACATGGCGACGCAGATCGCCGCGGCGCGGGCCCTCACCCTGGCCGCCGCCCGCCTGAAGGACGCCGGGCTGCCGTACTCACTGGAGGCGGCGAAGGCGAAGCTGTTCGCCACCGACGTGGCGATGCGGGTGACCACCGACGCGGTGCAGGTACTCGGCGGCGCCGGGTACGTCTGCGACCACCCGGTGGAGCGCTGGATGCGCGAGGCCAAGCTGCTGCAGATCGTCGAAGGCACCAACCAGATCCAGCGCATGGTCATCTCGCAGGGCCTGGACTAGGCCCTCTCTTTCGAACTCTGCCGGGCTCGCGACGCCCGGCACCGCACCCGGCCGTTCCGGCCGTTCAGCGCGATGCCGACAGGCGTCGTACGCCGCAATGAGAGGAAGTGCGCAACACCATGACCACGGTCGAGCAGCGGACGATCGGACTGGAGTCCGCGAGGGCCGGCACGGGCCCGGCGACGTGGGGGCAGCGGGCCATCTGGGGGGTCGTGACCCGGCTCGGTGACGACGCCCCCCGCTACAACCTGCGGCTCGACCTCCCCGTCAGCCCGCCCCGCCCCGCCACCCGCGTCCTCGCGGACGTGACGGAGCTGCTCCTGCTCCACGACAGCCTGCACACCCGGCTGCTGCCGGTCGGCGAGGACGGCCTGGAACAGGTCGTGGACGGGTCCGGCGAGCTGCCGGTGGAGGTCCGGCAGTGCTCCGCGGCGCAGGCGCCGGCTGTCGGCGAGGCCCTGATGGAGGAGTTGGCGGGCCGCTCCTTCGACCACGCGCGGGAGTGGCCGTTCCGCGTCGGCCTGGTGGAGTGCGACGGTGCGGTGCACCGGCTGGTACTGGCGGCCTCGCACACCGCCATGGACCTGTGGGGTGAGGGGCGCATGCTCCGCGACCTGGGGCTGATCGAATCGGGCGGGACCGCCGAGTCGCTGCGCCGGGCCCGCCCGGCCCTCCAGCCGCTGGAGGCCGCCCAGACCCAGGCGTCACCCGTCGGCCGCCGCCGGGACGAGGCGGCCCGCCGCTACTGGTGCGAGCGGCTCACCGCCGGTCCGCGGCGGATCTTCCAGGAGCCCGCCGCGCCGGAGCTCGCGGCCGACCCGCGCCGGCTGTTCCCCAACGCCCAGCTGCGCTCGCCCGCGCTGGCCGTAGCCGTCGGCCGGGTGGCGGCGGAGCTGGGAGTCAGCGACGCCGCGGTGCTGCTGGGCGCGGCATCCCACCAGCTGGCCCGGATGTCCGGGAGCGGCGACGTGCTGTTCCAGGTGGTGGTCGGCAACCGCTTCCAGCCCGCCGCCGCCGAATCCGTCAGCACGATGGCGCAGGAAGCCGTGTTCCTCCTCACGGACGCGGACAAGGACTTCGAGGACGCGGTACGCCGGACGCGGTCCGTCGCGTTCACGGCGTTCCGCCACGCGGGGTACGACAAGTGGGCGCTGGAACGCGAGGTGGCACGCCTGGTCGAGCGCGGCGAGGCGGCCGACCACTCGTGCTGGTGGAACGACACGCGTGACCCCGGCGTCGGACCGTTCGACACGGTCGTGGAGCCGCGGGCGCCGCTGGGCGAGCTGATCGGCCGGACCGAGCTGAGCTGGCCCACGGAGTTCCTGCCCCGAAAGAACGTGTCGATCGCGGTGGACGTGCTGACCGCTCCGGGCGCCCTGGACCTCGCCATGACCGCCGATCCGGCGGTCCTCAGCCGCGAGGGCATGGAGCGCTTCCTGCGCGGTGTCGAGGAATCGGTGATCGCCGAGGCGATCGCCCGGGGGGAGTGATGGACATGAGGTACGCGGGTATCGCCTGGACGGACGCGGGCTACCGGGTCGAGGTCGTCGACGGCGCGGGGGAGCAGGTGGCGGAACCGGGCGAGTGGGGCGCCGCCAGGGTCGGCGAACTCATCGCATGGCTGCGGGCACTGAGCGCGGAGCACGCCCTGTCCGTGGTCCTGGACAGTACCAACGGCCTGCTGGACGGGCCGATGACGGCGGCGGGTCTGGAGGTGTACCGCGCCGACCCCTGGCTGCTGCCGCCGCGGCCGGGCTTCGGCTCCGTGTCGGCGCGCCGACTGGCGCAGCAGGCGCGCAGCGCTCCGGGCCTGCTGGCCAGGGTGACGTCCGAGGGCGGCAGCCTGACCGGCCGCGCCGAGGAGTACTTCGAGGGCGTACGGCGGGGGGAGCCGATCCTGGCCGGGCTCACCGCTGCCGGACGCTCCTTCGAGCACGGCCACCGGGGCACCCCCGAGGTCGCGCTCACCTTCGACGACGGCCCCGACCCGCTCCACACCCGCCAGGTCCTGGACATCCTCGACCGCTACGGCGCCCGGGCCACGTTCTTCTGCGTCGGCCACCACGTCACAGCGCTCCCCGACGAGGTCCGCCGGATCGCCGCCGCCGGACACGAGCTGGGCAACCACTCCTGGTCCCACCCCTACCTCCCCGACCTGACGCCGCAGCAGCTGCGCGAGCAGCTCGACCGCACCGGCGAGGCCGTGGCCCGGGTCACCGGCCAGGCCCCGACACGGTTCCGGCCCCCCTACGGCGCCCTCACCCCCGAGGTCCTCGCGGCGCTGGAGGAGTACCCGACCACCCTGACCATGTGGGACGTCGACGCCCGCGACTGGGCCAGACCCGGCCCGGACCAGATCGCCGCCACCGTCCTGGAGGCCGTCCACCCCGGCTCGGTCGTCCTCATGCACGAGGGCGCAGGCGACCGCGCCCAGACCGTCCAGGCCCTCCCCCGGATCATCGAGGGCCTCCTCGAACGCGGCCTGGAACTGGTCACCGTCGGCGAACTCCAGTCTCCGGAGGCGTAGTTCGAGACTCGGAGACCGCCGGCAGACAGCCGTTCGACCATGAAGATCACGACATACAGTTGGGTTTGGAACAGCCATGAAAGATCGTTCGGCAGGTCACACCGCGCCGGTGACGTCGCCCCCCGTCCAGGACCGGCCCGCCGAGGAGCCGTCGGCCGGCGGGCCGGCGATCTGGTCGCGTAATTTCCAGTACTACTTCGTCGCGCGCAGCGCGGGGCTGCTCAGCTGGGCGATGCTGCCGGTCGCCGTCTCGGCCGGTCTCCTCAGCGGCGGATACGGCCTCGCCACCGCCGGCTACTCCATGGCGTTCCTCGTCGCGCCCTTCGCCGGCCTCGTCCTGTTCGGCGGAGTACTCGCCGACCGGTTCACCGCCCGCCGCATGATGATCATCGCCGACCTGGCCAACCTCACGGCCCACATCCTGCTCGCCCTGCTCTTCATCAACGGCATCGACCACCTCTGGCAGCTCTACGCGCTCCTGGTCGTCGCCGGCACCGCCAACGCCCTCTTCCAGCCGGGCGCCTCCTCCACCGTCCCCCTCGTCTCCCGCGACGTCCAGGGCGCCAACGGAGTCCTGCGCACCTCCGAAGCCATCACCGGCCTCGGCGGCCCCGCCCTCGCGGGCACCCTCGTCGGATTCGGCTCCACGGGCTGGGTCATGGTCATCTCCGCCCTCGCCTACGGCACGAGCGCCGTCTGCCTCTTCGCGCTGCGCCTGGGCTTCGTCCCGGCCCCGCCCCCCGGCCAGAGCCTGTGGCGCAACCTCGCCGTCGGCTGGCACGAGTTCCGCTCCCGCACCTGGCTCTGGGGCGTCATCGCCATCTGGATGTTCTACGCCATCCTCTCCTGGGGCCCCCAACTGTCGGTAGCGGCAGGCGTCATCGTCCCCCTGCACGGCGCCAGTGCCTTCGGCCTCCTGAACGCCGCCCTCGGCGCGGGCACCATCGCCGGCGGCCTCCTCGCCATCCGCTACAAGCCCCGGCGCCCCCTCGCCGCCGGCGCCGCGGCCATGCTCGCCTACCCCCTGTACCCCCTTGGGATCGTCCTCGACTGGCCCGTCCTCGCCCTCGCCGCCGCCCAGATAGCCGTCGGCACCGGCATCGGCATCTGGGGCGTCATGTGGGCCACCAGCGTCCAGACCCAGGTCCCCGGCGAAGTCCTCAACCGCGTGCACGCCTACGAGGTCGCCGGCTCCGTCGGCATGTACCCCATCGGCAGCGCACTCGCCGGCCCCGCCGTCAGCGCCTTCGGCACCGACCAGGTCCTCCTCGTCGGCGTCGTCGTCAGCTTCCTCACCGCCGTCGCCCTCCTCGCGGCCCGCCCCATCCGCACCCTCGAACGCGTCCCCGACCGCACCTGAACCCCGCCGGGCACCGGCCCGGGAAGGAGCCGCCGCGTCCAGGACAGGGACGCGGCGGCTCCGGCACGCCCCGAGCGGGGCGGCCCCGCGCGGCCGGCGTCGGCAGCGGTACACGGCCGGACGCCCGGGGCCCGGACGCCGGAGCCTCGGATGCCGGATGCCGGATGCCGGATGCCGGATGCCGGATGCCGGAGGCCCCGGCCGGTCGGCGCCCTCAGGCCGCCGACCGGTTCCGGTAGTCCTGCCGCAACGCGTCGAGGATCCGGGCGGCCTCGGGCAGGTCCGCCCGCCGGCAGCGCGCCGCGGCCGTCGTCAGCCGGGTGACGGCCGCCTCGTACCGGCCGAGCCCGTTGCCCTCGATCAGGGCGGCCATCCGCACCGCTTCGGCGCGCGCCACCTCGCCGTGCTCTCCGCCCCGCTCGTGCGCGGCGACCGCGGCCTCGGCCTCGGCCAGCGCCTCGGCGAAGCGCTCGGCCTCCGCCAGGACCCGCGCACGCTGGTAGTGCACGGCGCCCTCCTCGTGCCAGGACGCGGAGTCCGCGCCCTGCGGCACGGCGAGCCGGACCGCGTCGGCCCGGGCCAGGTGCTCCAGCGCCGCGTCGAGGCCCTCGGCCCCGCGGGACCGCACGACCAGACGCGCGAACTCGCACATCATGTGCACGATCAGAGCCGGGTTCGGCGCCTCGGCGTGCGAGGTCACGGCCCGCTCGTACGCCGTGGCCGCGGCCTCCCAGCGGTCGGCCATCGCCAGGGTGGCGGCCGCCTCCGCCGCCACCATGGTGTGGACCGCGCGGTCCTCCTCCCAGCCGGCGACCCCGTCCGCCAGCCGCAGGAACTCCTCGGCCGCGGGCAGGTACTCCTCCAGCTCCCGCAGCCCCCGGGCCAGGGTCAGCCGGGCCTGCGCGAGAAGCCGCTCGTCGAGCGAGGACGCCGCCTCCTCGGCCAGTACGGACTCCAGGACCGCGACGGCGTCGGCCTGCTGCCCGGCGCGCGCCAGCACGTCTGCGAGCTGGAGCCGGATGTCGGCGGCCGCGTCGTGCGCCCCGTCCTGGTCGAACCGCGCCGCCGCCTCCGAAAGGTGCCGCACGGCGCCGCCGGAGTCACCGAGGTGCGAGGCGGCATGACCGAGCAGCGCGTACGTCGGAGCCATCGCGAAGTCCGTGTCGTCGTAGCGGACCGCGTCGGTGATCGCCCGGTGCAGCAGCTCCACCGCCTCCGCCGGCTCGTCCTTGGACAGCAGGACCTGCGCCAGCAGCGCGCGCGGGCGCGAACCCCGCCAGGGCCGCCCGGAGGCGTCCACGTCCTCCAGCGCCGCGCGCAGCTCCGCCTCGGCGCGCACGGTGTCGCCGCGCCGGGCGGCCATGTCCGCCGCGAACTGCCGCGCGTTGGCCACATGGTGGGGTACGGCCAGCTG
This sequence comes from Streptomyces sp. NPDC058662, assembly GCF_042716255.1. Lineage (NCBI taxonomy): Bacteria > Bacillati > Actinomycetota > Actinomycetes > Kitasatosporales > Streptomycetaceae > Streptomyces > Streptomyces sp. NPDC058662. The sequence continues at coordinate 38,837 of NZ_JBHXRU010000002.1, forward strand.
CTCCGCCGCGGCGCGCAGCAGGCCGGCGAACTCCTCGAACCGCTCCGCGGCCGGACCGGAGGCCTCCGGCAGGCTCCGCAGTGCCTCCTGGTAGGCGGCGAAGGTGCAGGAGTACAGCACGGAGAGGTACTCACGGACCCGGTCCTCCGCGTCGCTCCCGTACGACGCGGCCTCGCCGTCGCCGGCGGCATCGTCCGTGAAGGGGAGCGCGGCGCGCAGGCGTTCCGCCGCGCGCAGGGCGTCGTCGACTCCGGCGCGGACGTCCACGGCCTCGTCGGAGGAGGTCGTCCAGGCGAGGGCGCGGGTCCGGGCGGACAGCGCGTGCCAGTCCATCGAGAGCCGCTCGAAGAGCTCGGCGGCCCGCTCCAGTTCGGCGATGCCCTCCTTGTCGCGGTCCTCCTGGGAGAGCCGGTACGCGCACTGCTCGGCGAGCTCGGCCCGCAGCAGCTCCTCGGGGCCGAGCCGCTCGTCGTGGGCGGCGCTGCCGTCGGCCAGGCGCTCGGCGGCGCGGGCCCAGAGCCGGGTGCTGCCCGGGTGCCCCGAGCGCGTCAGGCGGCGTGCCTCGCCCACCAGGGCGACGAAGTCCTCGGGCACCTCCGGACCGGCCGCGGGCGCGGATGCGGTCAGGGCGCCGCCGGCCGGGGCGGAGCGGGCGACGGACGTCCGCAGCCCCAGCGGCAGCGGCGCGGGGAGCAGCGGCCGCTGCGCGAGGCGCACCCGGCGGTGGCGGCCGACGGCCGTGGTGCCGTTGCGCGTGTCGAACGCCTCGGTGAGCCGGTCCGCCTCGGCGCGGACGTGGGTGAGGAGCGCGGCCGCGGTCCAGTTCCGTCCGGGCGGACCGGCGACCGGCGTGTCGCCGTGCCCGTCCTCGGTCAGGAGGGCGAGGAGTACCTCGACGCCGGTGAGGAAGCCCAGGTGGGACAGCGGAGCCCCGGTCGCCTCGAACAGCGGACGGTTCTCGGCCAGGATCTCCAGCCCCCGCCCCTCATTGCGCGACAGCGCGCAGAACTCCACATGCAGGCCGACCTCGTCCTGCATGCCGGTGTTGCCGCGCACCCGCCGGTAGCCGGCGAGGTGGTGGGAGCGGGCCTCGTCCGCGCGGCCGACGCGCAGCAGTGGCAGCAGGGCGCGCGCCTGGCTCATCTGCGGCTCCTCGCTGCAGCCCGCGGACCCGTCGAGGACCGGCCGCCACTCCTCCAGGGCGCCGGCGTCGTCGCCGGACGTCAGCCGGTGCCAGGCGAGGTGCCGGATCTCGCAGGCCTCGCAGTCGCTCAGCCCGGTACGGGGCCGGGTGACCCACAGGTCGTAGGCGTCGGGTACGCCGGAGCCCGTGTGCCGCGCGACGTGGTAGCGCATCGCGGCCACCGGCTGCATGCCGTGGTCGGCGTCCTCGTAGCGGCCGCGCATCCGGTCGATCCAGCCGCGGACGGTCGCCAGCGGCACCTCGGGCACCTGCAGCAGGGACGTCGTCACCCACTTGAAGCGCCAGAAGACCTGGTGGGCCTCCCACTCGCTGAACGATTCCGGAGCGGTGTCCCACAACTGGAGCAGCCGGGCGAAGGCCACGGGCGACTTGCGGTGCTCGCCCGTGAACTCGTACGCCGACATCAACTCCATCAGGGCGGTGACCAGGACGTCGGGCTTCTCGAAGGGTTCGGCGGCCTCGACGAGCTCCTCGGCGGTGATGGTGCGCTGTGTGCCGTGGGGGCGGTCGTTGTTCTCGCGCAGCGCCTCGACCACGGCCTCGGGGGTGTCCAGCATCTACAGTTCCTTCCGGGGCTCGGAGCCGGGCGCCGCCGGGCCGGGGTGGTGCATGGCGTGGGTGAGCAGGCCGATGAAGGCCCGGTTGAGCAGGGCGCTCTCGCCTGCTCGGAGCGGTCGGCGGCTGAGGAGCAGGGCCTGCCCGTAGAGGGCCTCCGCCGTCGTGACCGCCAGTCCCCGCTCCGTGATCGTGATCGCCTGGCGGACGAGCGGGTTGAGGTGGTTCAGGACGAGCTGGGCGCGCGGGGCCTCGTGACGCAGCGAGCCGAGGATGTCGGCCCACAGGCCGTCGCTGTCGGCGGCGAGGCCCGACCGGGTCCGCTCGTGCCGCGCCTCCCGGTTGTCCAGGAGCAGCGCGGGGGCGGTGACGGGCTGGAAGTCCCGCAGTACGACGTCGCAGTCGTGGACCCCGATCGTCTGCCGGGCCACGGCGAGGAAGGCCGCCGCGCGCAGTTCGGCGGCCGGGTCGACGGCGTCGAGATGGGCGGTGACGGTGGCCGGGTCCAGGTCGGCGACGGCCGTGCCCGGGCGGATCTCGGGCAGCCGGTGCACCAGGTCGCGGTCGTAGGTGTAGCCGCCGTTGACGACGCCGAGGCCGGCGGCCGAGGCGATCGGGGCGACCTGGCGGAACTCCTCGACGCTACGGGTGACCAGCAGGGTCGGGTGCGTGCGCGCGAACTCCTCCAGCGTGACGTTGCCGTCGGTGGTCTCGAACGGGAGCCACGGCAGCACGATGCGCAGCAGCTCGTCGTCGTAGCGGGCGAGCGCCTTGACCGCGAGGTGGTGCGTGTCGATGAAGCGGTGCAGCAGGGACGGGTCGCTGGCGGCGAGCCCGGTGAGCCAGTCCCGGATCCGGTCCCCGAGGGCGTCCCGTACGGCGGACAGCGTGCCGTCCTCGTACAGCGCCTCGCGGGACGCGGTGGGCCGCAGGCTGGTGGTGTCGACCACGCAGCGCACGAAGAACGCCCACTCCGGCAGCAGTTCGGGCGCCTGGTCCGTGAGCAGCATCCCCTTCAGGTGCACGCGGTGTCCCGCCCGCTGGGCGGGGCTCATCGCGGTGGGGAGCACATAGGCGACGCCGCGCAGTCCGGCCGCCGGGAGATCGAGCTCGACGCTGTCGAGCGGCGTGAAGCCGAAGTGTGTGCGGCAGTACGCCGTCAGAGCCTCCCGGCGGGCCAGCGGGGAGCGGTGGGCCTGCTCCCACGGGGGTGTTTCGTTGACCCGGTGGGCCTCGCCGCGCGGGCCGACGACGGTGACCTCGTGCCGCAGCAGACCGCCGTAGTGCCGGGCCAGGGAGACCACCTGCTCCGGGCTGGTCCATTCGACGGTGTCGGCGCGCGGCACGAGCCGGACGGTGGTGCCGGGCTCGGGCACGGCCGAGGCGGGCAGCGTGCGGATGGTGTAGCGGCCGTCGGAGTGGCCGCGCCACTCGACGGCGGGCGCCGACGGGTCCGCCGCGGACCGGCTGAGCACCGTGATCTCGTCGGCCACGACGAAGCAGGCGAGCAGCCCGATGCCGAACTGGCCGATGAACTCGCCGCGGGCCGCGTCGAGCCCGGCGCCGTCCAGGGAGCCCTCGGCGGTCCGCTTCGAACTGCGCCCGATGGTGGCGAGGAAGCGGTGGACGTCGGCCTCGGTCAGGCCGATGCCCGTGTCGGTGACGGTGAGCGTGTCACCGGTGCGCACCGTGATCGTGCCGGCCGCGCCGGGCTCGACCGCCTGGCGGGCGGTGATGGCGTCCACGGCGTTCTGCAGCAGCTCGCGCAGGTAGACGCGGGGACTGGAGTAGAGGTGGTGGGAGAGCAGGTCGACCAGACCGCGCAGATCGACCTGGAAGGTGTGGGCGGACTCGGAGTGGGGCACCTGGCGAAGTCTTTCGGTGGGCGCGTCCCGTGCGCGCCGTGGACGGCGCGGGCGGGACGCGGGGCGAGGGGGCACGTGGACGGAGTGCGGGGCACTGGGAGTGCGGAGCGTGGGGAGTTCGCAGCGCCGGGAGTTCGGAGCGCGGGGAGTTCGGAGCGGGAAGTCGGGAGCCGCGGGGCGCCCGCGGCGGCCGTACGGGCACGGGCCGGGCGGCGTGCGTGCGCGGCCCGTCCGGGGTCAGCGGCCGACGGACGAACGCAGCTTGCGGTAGGCCGCGGCCGGGTCGGAGGAGTCCAGGTAGTACCAGGGGAATCTGCTGACGCAGCCGTCGGTGAGCCGGAAGCACTCCCGGGCGGCGACACGGTCCCCGGCCAGCGAGAACGCCATGGCGAAGGTGTTGACCACCGGGAGCCAGGTCTCCCGGAGGACGAAGTCCGGGTGCCGGAAGGAGTGGTCGGCGGCCTGCCGCAGGGACGCCGCCACCTCGGGCCGGGCCATGTAGGCGCCGTCCGGTCCCGAGTCGAGGGCCAGCCAGTGCTCGATGTGCGCGATGGCGACGAGCTGGCCCAGGTGCGTGCCGGGGGGAGCGCCGAAGGCGGACGCGCGCGCGAAGGCGTGCATCTCCTCGTGCGAGCCGCCCCACTTCTCGCAGAGCTGCTGCAACCGCTGCTGGTGCGCGCCCAGGTGGTGGGGGTCCCGCCGCACCGTCGCCTCGAACCGGCGCCGCGCGACGGTCTTCTCGACCTGGAGGCCGCGGCCGGTGATCTGCAGTCCGTACCAGGGCGAGATCCACTGCGGTTCGCGCTCCGCGGCTTCGTACAGCCATCGCTCGGCCGTGCGCAGCCGGGCGTGGAACACCTCGAACTGCTCGCTTGAGACGTGCGCCGCCCGGGCGCCGGTGCGGGCCTCCCACCCCCAGCTGATGTGGCGGACGCCGGCCACCAGCCGCGGCAGCGCCGCCTCCGGTTCCGCTTCCACGACCGCGGGCATCCACCGCTCCACTCCCGCGGTGTCGCCGACGGCCCACAGCAGCTCCGTCCGGTCCGCGCTCTCAGGGCGTGCTTCGAGCACCGCCCGTACCGTGGTCCAGTCGGCCGCCGCGGCGGCCTCCCGTACACGCCGCACCTCGGGATCGCCGGAATCCTCGTACACCCGGGCGACGGGCCGGCCGGCCCATTTCCCCAGCGTGAGCCCCCATTCGCGGAGCACCGCCATGTCCCCACCCCTTGCCGCGTTCGAACAGGGGCCGATGATCACTCCCCCGTAGGCGTAGTCACTATCACGGGCGACGGACAATCGCACATCCGTTTCCCTCGGCTCCGCTCGGGGTCGGCTTCGGACCGGTACAGACACATGGGCCCTCCCAGGGGAACCACGGGCACGGGCGGACCCCGGGTGCGGGTGGCGGTCCGGGGCGCACCGAAGCTGTGCCCGCGGTCACCCGTCCGCGGGTACGCCGTAACGCCGTCCTGACGGCGGCGGGCCGAGTCTTGACGCGGTGCTGACGTGGGTAGCCTGGAAATCCGCCGGGCACCTGCCACAGGGAGGTACGGGGATGGACGCGGGAGCGGGAGCGGGAGCGGGACGGCGACCAGGACCGGGACGGGGTGCGGGCGGCCGCCCGGCGGGGGGAGCGCTCGCGGGGCCGGGTGCGGGCCAGGACCCGGGCCGCGCCCCCGACCCTGACCCCGACCCCGGCTTGTACGGGCCCTCGTCCGTCACCTGGCAGTGCCACGGCGACCCGATGATGTGGATCGCCGGTATCCGCGCGCTCTACCTCCAGGCGCTGCACCCGCGGGCCGTACGCGCGGTCAGGGCGAACTCCGACTTCGAACGCGATGCCTGGGGCCGCCTGCTGCGCACCGCCGACTTCGTCGGCACCCTCACCTACGGCACCACCGAGGCCGCCGAGCGCGCCGGCGGCCGGGTCCGCGAGATCCACCGGCACCTGTCCGCCACCGACCCGGACACCGGCGAGCGCTTCCCCGTGGACGACCCCGCCCTGCTCCTCTGGATCCACTGTGCGCAGATCGACAGCTTCCTGCACGTCCTGCTCCGGTCCGGCATCCCGCTGAGCCCCGCCGACGCCGACCGCTACGTCGACGAGAACCGCGTCAACGCGCGCCTCGTCGGCCTCGACCCCGCCACCGTCCCGGCCGACACCGCCGGCCTGGCCGCGTACTTCGACGCGGTCCGCCCCGAGCTCGCGGCAGGCCCCGACGCCCGCGCCGTGGACGGCTTCCTGCGCGGTCCGCCCGTCCACCCCCTCCTCGTCCCTGGCCGAAACCTGCTGTGGCGACCGCTGGCCGGACTCGCGTACGGATCCCTCCCCGGCTGGGCGCACCAGCTGTACGGGCGCCCCGCACCGACCCCTCGTACCGTCACCCGGCGCCTGCGCCTCACGGGCCGCGCGCTGCGCACCGTTCCCGCAGGTCTGCGCTGGCAGCTGCCGCCAGGTCACATCTTGAAAGCGATGCGCCGCATGGGCCCCGGGAGTCGCCCCGCCCCGTACACACTGCGTACATCAGCGGCCATACTGGACCGGCCGGGGAGGGCGTAGCACGACGACGGGGGCGGCTTCAAGACATGGCGGAGTCCAGACTGATCCAGGGCCGGTACCGGTCGCTCGACCTGATCGGCCGCGGCGGCATGGGCGAGGTGTGGCGGGCCCGCGATGAATCGCTGGGCCGACAGGTCGCGGTGAAGTGTCTCAAACCGCTCGGTCCGGAACAGGACGCGCACTTCACCCAGGTGCTGCGCGAGCGGTTCCGCCGGGAGGCCCGCGTCGCCGCGTCCCTCCAGCACCGGGGCGTCACCGTCGTCCACGACTTCGGCGACGACAGCGCCGCGGGCGGCCCCCTCTACCTGGTCATGGAGCTCCTTGAGGGCCGCAACCTCAGCCAGCTCCTGGAGGACAACGACACCAGGCCGCTGCCGGTGGACGTGGTCGTCGACATCGCGGAGCAGATGGCGGCCGCCCTGGGCTACACCCACGACCAGGGCGTCGTGCACCGCGACCTGAAACCGGCCAACATCATGCGGCTGACCGACGGCACCGTGAAGATCTGCGACTTCGGCATCGCCCGCCTCGCCCACGACATCGGCTTCACCGCCAAGCTGACCGGCGGCGGGATGGCCATGGGCACCCCGCACTACATGTCCCCCGAGCAGATCGCGGGAGGCGAGGTCGACCACCGCAGCGACCTCTACTCCCTGGGCTGCGTCCTGTACGAGATCGCCACCGGCGCCCCGCCCTTCGACCTCGGCGACTCCTGGTCGGTGCTCGTCGGGCACCGGGACACCGCACCCGTACCGCCGCGCGAGCACCGCCCCGAGCTGCCCGGCTACTTCGACCAGGTGGTACTGGACCTGCTCGCCAAGCGCCCCGAGGACCGGCCGGGCGACGCCCGCCACGTCCACCGGCGGCTCGTCGAGGCCCGGGTCGGCCCCAGCGGCCCGCCCGGTGCGCCGACCCCGCTGCCGGCCTGGGCGCACGGCATGACCGCCGGGCGCAAGGCCGGCATCGAGCCCCGCCCCGAGAGCGGCGCCTGGGCGGTGCTCACCGGGTCCTGGACCGCCGCCGAGCCCATCGCCCCGCACGCGAGCGGCCCCCGGCCGATCGTCCGCCCCGAGCCCGGCCGGGACCCCCGCCTCACCGCCGCGTACGGCCTCCCGGGCCGGCCGCACGGCCCCGGGACGGGCGCCGGCGCGCTCGCGGCCGGGCACACCCACGCCTTCGCCCTCAGTCGCGCGGGCCGTCCCGAGGAGGCGCTCGCCGTCTACACGGCCGTCGCGGACGGGCGCGCCCGGGTCCTCGGCGCGGACCACCCGGACACTCTCGCGGCCCGCCAGGAGGCCGCGTACGAACTGGGCCGGCTCGGCCGCCCCGCGGAGGCCTACGCGATCTACCGGGCCGTGCTCGACGCCCGCGACCGGACGGCCGGCCCCCGCCATCCCGACACCCTGCGCTGCCACCACAACCTGGCCTGCGCCCTCGGGGCCCTCGGCCGGCACGCGGAAGCGCACGCGGCTGCGGCCGAGGTCGCCGCCGGGCGGGCCGCGGTCCTCGGCGACGACCACCCGGACACCCTGCTGACGCGTTACGAGGCCGCGTACGCGCTCGGCCGGCTCGACCGCTGGGAGGAGGCGCTGACCGGCTTCCGCGAGGTCGCCGGCGCGCGGGAGCTCGTCCTCGGCCGCGACCACCCCGACACCCTCGCCGCGCGCTACGAGGTGGGCGTGGCCCTCGGCCGCACCGGGCGGCACGCCGAGGCCCTCGAACTCTTCCGGGCCCTCGTCCGGGACCGCACCCGCGCGTACGGGGCCGCCGACCCGGAGACCCTGCGCGCCCGGCACGTCCTCGGCGTCAACCTGGGCCGGCTCGACCGCTGGGAGGAGGCGGTGGAGGAGGCCCGGCAGGTCTGCGGGGCGCGCGCCGAAACCCTGGGCGCCGAACACCCCGACACCCTCGCCAGCCGCCGCGAGATGGCCGTCGGGCTGGGCCGCCTGGGCCGCTGGGAGGAGGCGCTGCCCGTCTACCGGGACCTGTCCGGCATCCGCGAGCGGTCCCTCGGCGACGACCACCCCGACACCGTCCTGGCCCACGCCGACGAGGCCCACTGCCTGGAGCGGCTCGGCCAGGTGTGCTACCAACAGCCATGACCACTTCGCGGGGTTCGGCACGGACAGGTCTCGACGACTTCGGCAGCGCGGTGTACGACGCGGTGATCGTGGGAGGCGGCCACAACGGGCTGGTGGCCGCCGCGTACCTGGCCCGGGCGGGCAAGTCCGTGCTCGTCCTGGAGCGGCTCGGCCACACCGGCGGGGCCGCGGTCTCCACCCGCCCCTTCGCCGGGGTCGACGCCCGGCTCTCGCGCTACTCCTACCTGGTCTCGCTGCTCCCGGCGAAGATCGTGCGCGATCTGGACCTGCGGTTCTCGGTACGCCGGCGCACCGTCTCCTCGTACACGCCCGTCGAGCGCGACGGGCGGCCCGGCGGGCTGCTGGTGGGCGGTGGCGAGGCGCGCACCCGGGAGTCCTTCGCGCGGCTGACCGGATCGGACCGGGAGTACGAGAGCTGGCGCGCCTTCTACGGCACCACCGCCCAGGTCGCGCGCAACGTGTTCCCGACCCTGACCGAGCCCCTGCCCACCCGGGAGGAGCTGCGGTCGCGGATCGACGACGAGGACGCGTGGCGGATGCTGTTCGAGGAGCCGCTGGGACGCGCGGTGGAGCACCGCTTCGCCGACGACCTGGTGCGCGGCGTGGTCCTCACGGACGGGCTGATCGGCACCTTCGCGGACGCGCACGACCCCTCGCTCGCCCAGAACCGCTGCTTCCTCTACCACGTCATCGGCGGCGGGACCGGCGACTGGGACGTCCCCGTCGGCGGTATGGGCGCACTGACCGACGCCCTGGCCGCCTCGGCGCGTGCGGCCGGCGCGCAGATCGCCACCGGCCACGAGGCGCTGCGCATCGACACGGACGGCGCCGGGCCCGCCGAGGTGCTGTTCCGGACGGCCACGGGGGAGGGGCGGGTCGCCGCGCGCAAGGTCCTGGTGAACGCCTCGCCCGCGGCGCTGGCGGGGCTGCTCGGCGAGAGCCCGCCGGCCGTTCCCGCCGAAGGGGCCCAGCTCAAGGTCAACATGCTGCTGCGGAAGCTGCCGCGGCTCCGCGACACGGCCGTAGACCCGCGCGAGGCCTTCGGTGGCACCTTCCACATCGCCGAGGGGTACGCCGAGCTCGCCCGGGCCCACGCGGAGGCCGCGGCCGGCGAACTGCCCTCCGTACCCCCGTCGGAGATCTACTGCCACTCCCTCACGGACCCGACGATCCTCGCTCCGGAGCTGGTGGAGCAGGGGTACCAGACCCTGACCCTGTTCGGGCTGCACACCCCGGCCAGGCTGTTCGCGCACGACAACCAGCAGGCGCGCGAGGTGCTGCTGACCGCCACCCTCGCCCAGCTCGACGCGCACCTGGACGAGCCGCTCACCGACTGCCTGGCCTTCGACGCCGACGGCCGGCCGTGCATCGAGGCCAAGACCCCGATCGATCTGGAGCGCGAACTGCGCCTGCCCGGCGGCCACATCTTCCACCGGGACCTGTCCTGGCCGTACGCGGAGACGGACGGCCAGGGCGCGGGTGACGGGGACAGCGCCGGAGCGCGCTGGGGCGTCGCGACCGGCCACCGCGACATCCTGCTGTGCGGCGCGGGGGCGGTGCGGGGCGGCGGGGTCAGCGGCATCCCGGGGCACAACGCGGCGATGGCGGTGCTGGGGCGCTAGTGCCGTGACCGTGAGGGTTCCCTGGGTGCTCTGCGATGATCGGCGGGTGAGCAGGCACGAGTGGGACGCGTTGACCGAGGCCGAAGAGGCGTTCATGGTCAATTCGTACGAGATCGACATCCTGGCCGGCGTGTGGGGCGATCTCGGCGACACTGATCAATCCCGACCGGTCAGCGAGCTCGCGGGAATTCTGCTCACTCTGGTCGACCGCGGGTGGATCGAGGTCCGTCGGGTCGCGCCGTGGACGTCCCCGGCCGGGGAGAACGGCTTCCAGCCGGGCGAGGTGATTCCTCGGGATCAGCTTCCGGGGATCCTCGGGGATGCCGCGAACTGGGAGTATCCCGACGACGGGGACTGGATCGGCGCGTTGACCCTGGTGGAGACCGAGGCCGGGAGGAAGATCACTCGTCTCTCGCCCGGGGAGATGGCCGAGTAAGGTTCCGAGTTGGGGATCCTTGGGCCACGGCCACGGCCACGGCCACGGCCACGGCTACCGTCACGGCCACCGCCGCCGCTTGCTGTTCGCCCCGGAGGAAGCCCGTGGTCGCGGCGCTGGGGGGCGGAGCGGGACGGGATCACTGTGCGCGGGCGCGCGGGGGCGCCCCGCCGGTTGCCGGCCGGGCGGGCAGGACGAAACCGTCGAACAGGGAGTCCAGGGCCCGCAGGGCGACGCGCTCCGGGGTGGCGCGCACGGCCAGGTCGCGGGCGGCCGCGGCGAGCGGATGGGTGACGGCGGCGAACCGGCCCGCGCGGCGGGCCCGGACGCGGATGGCGTCGGTGCGCGCGAGGCGGGCCCGGCTGTAGGCGGCGACGGCGGCCGGTACGTCGGCCCGGGCGGTCCGCTCCAGCAGGCGGGCCAGGACCACGGCGTCCTCGATGGCCTGGCAGCCGCCCTGGCCCAGGTTGGGTGTCATGGCATGGGCGGCGTCCCCGATCCAGGCGAGCCGGCCGCGGTGGTAGCGGGGCAGCGCGGTGGCCAGGTCGTACAGGTCGTGCCGCAGCACGGCCGCGGGGTCGATCCGCGCGATGATCTCGGGGATCGGGTCGTGCCAGTGGCCGAACCGGCGCCGGAGTTCGGCGATGACGTCGTCGGGGCGGTACCCCTCGGGCGCCACGGCGGTGGCGTACACGTAGACGCGGCCGTCCGCGAGCGGGACCACCCCGAAGCGTTCGCCGCGGCCCCAGGTCTCGGCCGCCGCAGGGGCCCCGGCGCCGCCCGCGCCCGTCCCGTGCGCGGGGGGCAGGACGGTGCGCCACGCGGTCTCGCCGCTGTGGCGCAGACCGGGGTGGTCGGGGAAGTACTGGCGCCGCAGGGGGCTGTGGATCCCGTCGGCGGCGATCACGACATCGGCGGTGAGCTCGCCGCCGGACGTACGGACCAGCGGGTCGCGGCCGTCCGGGTCGAGCACGGAGGTGACGGCCATCGCGTGGCGGACGGTGCCGTCGGGGAGTGCGGCGGCCAGCGCGCCGGTGAGGGCGGAGCGGTGCACGGCCAGCGGGGGCCGGCCGTAGCGGGCCGTCAGCGCGGCGGTGTCGGCGCGGCTCAACCAGCGGCCGTCGGGGCGGCGCACCCCCATCGCGGCGGGCACGGTCCCGCCGGCGACGCGGGCGGCGTCGAACCCGATGGCGTCGAAGGCCCGCAGCGCGTTCGGGGCGAGGACGATGCCGGCCCCGACGGCGGCCGGTCCGGCGGAGCGTTCGCACACGGTGACGCGCCAGCCCGCGCGATGCAGGGCCACCGCCGCCGTGAGCCCCCCGATGCCCGCACCCACCACGACCGCATGACGCGCGACCTCCGACACGGCGCACCCCACCTCTCCGTCTGCTCCGCATGTGCCTCTACATCCGTAGAGGCTCTCGTGGCCTCACTCTACAGCTGTAGAGTGAGGCCATGTCCACCCCTCCCCGCACCCCTCCCCGCACCCCGCCTGGCGGCCCTGCCGCGCAGCCGCCGCCCGCCGACCGCAGGACGCTCATCGCGGACACCGCGATCGCCCTCGTGGCCTCCTCGGGACTGCGGGGCCTGACCCACCGGGCCGTCGACGGCGCGGCCGCCCTGCCGGCGGGCAGCACCTCGTACTACTTTCGGACGAGGACGGCTCTGATCGGCGCGTGCTACCAGCGGTTGGCGGAGCTGGACCTCGCCGACTTCGACGACGGCGCCGGTTCGGGATCCGTTCCTGGCGGGAGCGCGGGTGCGGGGGGCGTTCCGGGTGCGGGTGCGCATGCGGACGCCGACCCGGGTGCGGGCCCGGGCGCGGATGTGGGCGCGGTCCGGGGTGCGGGACGTGTTCCGCCTGTCGGTCCGGCGCCGGTGCCGCCGGACCGGGACGCGACCGCGGCAGCCCTGGCGGAACTCCTGTACCGCTGGCTCACGGTGGGGCGCGCACGCCAGCTGGCGCGCTTCGAGCTCAGCCTGGAGGCGGCCCGCAACCCGGACCTGGAGACGGACTTCCACCGCGCGGGCCAGGGTTCGCGCGCCCGCGCCGCGCAGGCACTCGCCGCCCTCGGCGCCGAGCGGCCCGAGGAAGCGGCGGAACTGCTCATCGCCTGGACGGACGGTCTCCTCTACGACCGGCTCGCCGGCGCCCTGGCCCGGTCCCTGCCCGCGCCCGATCCCGCCGAACTCGCCTCCACCGTCCGCCGGATGCTCGACGCCGCCCTCGCCCCGCCACCCCGGGCGGTGCCCGCCGCCACGCCCGCGCCCGCGTCCGCGCCGCGACACCTCCCGGGTCCCGCCTGACCCACGGACTACCGGCAACCCGCCGCAGCCCACCCCGCGGCATGCCGACCTCGCGGGTCGCGGGCCGCGTACGGAACAGGCCTCAGCCGCAGGGCGGGGCGCCTCGGGTTCAGGCCATCGGGTCGGGCAGAATCTCCCGCACCTCCTGCGCACAACGGCACGCGGCCGCGATCTTGGCAGCCCACTCCAGCGCGTCCTCGCGTGTGGGCACATCGATGACCGAGAACCCGCCGAGCACCGCCTTGGTCTCCGGGTACGGACCCTCGGCAACAGTCCCGTCGACGGCCACGACGCTCGCCCGCTGACTCTCCATTCCACCGCCGAAGACCCATACGCCGGCGTCCTGAGCCTCCCGCACCACCGCGACCGAGGCCTCGACCACCTCGGGCAACTCTTCCTCGGACAGGACCATCGCACCGTCGTCGAACGAGATCAGGTACCGCGCCATCCGTGCCTCCTGAGCTGCCGGCCTTCCCGGGCGTACCGGGCTTTCACCCTACGATGCCAGCCCTCCTCGACGCCGGAGCTGTACCGCCGAGCCTGTTGGCCGCCGCCATGGCGGTGCGCGGCGATCAGGACCCCGTGCCGATCGTGGCCCTCGCGAAACATCAGCCGCACCGACAGCCAGATCACCGCCCTACTCCGACGGCAGAATGACGATCGTCTCGCTGGCCACCGAAGCCGGACTGCGCCGCAACAAGCTCACCCACACGCACACTGGCCTCAAGGACCTGTTCTACGCCCTGGTCAAGGCCCGCGCCCCCGAGGCGCTGCCCGACGCGGCGCGGGCCCACGCGGCCAAGCAGCAGCAGGACCTGGCCCGTGTCCGCGCTGTGAAAATCGCTGTCCGATCACCGGAGCACGGTGTAGACCTCCGGCGTGGAAAACAATCTTGAGTTCCCCGACCTGTTGCGACTGATCGATGAACGGTCGACCGCCTTCCGCGCCGTGGTCGCCGCCGCGCCCGGTCTCGACGCACAGGTGAAGACCTGCCCTGGGTGGACGCTGTTCGATCTGGTGAAGCACCTGGGCGGGGGAGACCGCTTCTGGGCCGCCATCGTCGGCGCGGGGCCCGCCGACGCGCCCCCGGCCGAGGCCGCTGCCGCGCGCGCCGCGCTGGAAGTGCCGCAGGAGCGTGAGGCCCTGCTGGCCTGGCTGGACGCGTCGACGCAGCTTCTGCTGGGCGCCCTGCGCGCGGCGGGACCGGAGAGCGGTTGCTGGACGTGGTGGCCCGCGTCGCAGTCACCGCAGACCGCCGGCGGCACCGCCCGGCACCGGGTCCAGGAGACCGCGGTGCACACCTACGACGCCCAGCTCGCCGGGGGCGCCCCGCAGCCGCTGCCGGTCGAGCTGGCACTCGACGGTGTGGAGGAGTTCCTGTTCACCGTCTGCGCAACGCCTAGTGCCTGGCCGCACAAGCCCACGGTCTTCGACTTCCACGCCGCCGAGGGCCGCTCCTGGCGCCTCACCGTCGACGGCGACGGCGCACGCACCACCCGCATCCCCGCGCCCCCCGCCGCGACCGGCGAGGATTCGGACGCAGCCGGCGCCTCCGTCCACGGCACGGCCAGTGAGCTGGTCCTCTACCTGTACGACCGGATCCAGGCCGACTCCTTGCACGTTGACGGAGACGCAGGGCTGCTCGACCTGCTCCGCGCCTGGGAGCCGGCGGAGAAGTAGGACGTAGCGGAAACGGTTGGCCGCCCCTGGAGACCGCCGGAGTGCAGGCCATACTCGCGTTGCGGCGCCGCTCGGGCACCGCACGAGGGGAGTGACATGGCTGAGGTGCTGATTCTCCACCACGGGTACGGGCTGACCGTCGGCGTCCGCGAGTTCGCCGAGCGTCTGAGACGGGCCGGACACACCGTCCACGTCCCGGACCTGTACGAGGGGCGCGTATTCGACAGCCTTGAGGAGGGCATGGCTTATGCCGAGGACATCGGGATCAGCACGGTCGTCGCACGCGGAATTGCCGCCGCCGAGGGGCTGCCTGCAGAACTCGTCTACCTCGGGTTCTCGCTGGGCGTTCTGCCGGCGCAGAAACTGGCCCAGACCCGCCCCCGAGCAAAGGGGGCGCTGCTGTTGGAGGCGTGCGTTCCGGTCACCGAGTTCGGTGGCGCATGGCCTCACAGCGTCCCGGTCCAGGTTCACGGCATGGACGAGGATCCGTTCTTCGCCGGGGAAGGGGACCTGGAGGCAGCCCGGGCACTCGCCGAGACGGCGACGGATGCCGAACTGTTCCTCTACCCCGGCGACAGGCACCTGTTCACCGACAGCAGCCTGCCGTCACACGACGAACACGCCGCAACGCAGGCCACCGATCGAGTACTGGACTTCCTCGACCGCGTCACATAGCCCGACCGCTGGCCGGGCTGGAGATCACCGGGTTCGTCGACCTGGTGGAGACGCCTGCGACGTCAGACCGAGTACGGGCCCACCCGCCTCGCCGCCGACCCCCGGCGCCCGCACGGTGTCACCCTGTTGTTCCAGCGTGTGGTTCCGGTAGCACCGGTGCGACGGGTTCGGTTGGCGTGTGGGGGTCGGCAGCGAGGCGGCGGGCCTCGTACGTGACCTCGGCGTTGACCTGGGCCACCGCGCTGTCGTCGTCTTCGAGGAAGGCGTACTCGTCATCGAGCTCGGCGAGCCGCTGGGTCGAGGGCAGGTCGTGTCCGTAGCGTCGGCGGATACGGAATGTCAGCTCCCACGGTGTCAGCTCGCCGGCGAGCATGCGGCGTGCGAGCGCTCGCGCGGCGGCTTCCCGGCCGGCGTCGCTGTCGACTGGATAGAAGTCGAGTCCGAGTTCGTCGAGCGCCACCGGGAGCAGGTCGTGCACGTCGTAGTCCGCCTCGGCGCTGGTGCAGGCTGCCAACACCCGAAGTCCCGGGCTGTCGAGTCCAGCGACGAGCGCGTCGCAGGCCGCGCTGACGACATCGCCGGCGGAGACCTCGCGCACGCTCCAGAGGGCGGCGCGGTCCTGTAGCTCGCTGGCTACTGCTTCGATCGACGACATCCGCCCATGATCCCTTCACCGTGGTGCCACGGTCGACCAGGTTTTCACCGGCCCGGGGCCCGGGCCGGTGGTGGTCGTTCGGCGGCGGGGTGAGGGCGTCGTCTCCTTTCAGTCCGCCGACCGGGACCAGCCGACGGCGTGGACGCGGGCGGCGTCCGAGGGGCGGTCGTCCGAGAAGAGGAGGCCTGCCGGTTCCGCCACGCGTACGACGTCCACGTAGACCCCGCGCCCCACGTAGCGGCCGGTCGCGGTGTGCCGGAAGCGCAGGTGGGTTGCGCGGCCCGCCCACGCCGGAGTCAGGGGGGCTTCCAGGCGGTGCCAGACGCGGCCCGACCAGCCGCCGGCGCAGCCCCGGGGCCATGTCTCGGGGGCGCCGCCCGTGCTCCGTACGGTGCTGAACGGCAGCGGTTCCCAGGCCTGTCCGTCGGCCGAGACCTCCAGGTGGAAGGCGCCCTCGCCGGGCACCGTGTCCCACCACACGGCGCAGCGCAACCGGGCCGCGCCGGAGGCGGGGGTGATCGGGGGCAGGGTGAGGGTGCCCGAGCCGCCGGGGGTGTTGCCGGAGAACCAGGCCGGGCCGCCGTGCCGGGTGCGGACGGGAACGGCACGGGCGAAGCGGTTGCCGACCGCTACCCGGGGCGCGCTCCCGGCACGCCAGGTGCGCACCGGGTGGACGGAGTTGCCGAGGAGGATCAGGAAGGAGTCGGTGGAGGGGTCGAGGACCAGGGAGGTACCGGTGAAGCCGGTGTGGCCGGCGGAGTGCGGGGTGGCCATGGCGCCCATGTACCAGTGCTGGTAGAGCTCGAAGCCGAGTCCGTGGTCGTCGCCGGGGAAAGCGGTGTTGTAGTCGGTGAAGAGCAGTTCGACGGAGGCGGGGCGCAGGATACGACGGCCGGCGTAGACCCCGCCGTCGAGGAGGGTGCGGGCGAGGACGGCCAGGTCCCAGGCGGTGCCGAAAACACCGGCGTGGCCGGCGACTCCGCCGAGCGCGTGCGCGTTCTCGTCGTGCACCTCGCCCCACACCAGCCCGCGGTCGAGTCCGGACCAGGGCGGGCGCTGCACCTCGGTGGCGGCGGTGACCCGGCGCCACGAGAGCGGTGGATTGTATCGAGTGCGGTGCATCCCGAGTGGAGCAGTGATCTCGTCGTGGAGCAGGACATCCAAAGTGCGACCGGTGATCCGTTCCAGGAGCAGTTGCAGCGCGATCAGGTTCAGATCGGAGTACCGATACACGGTCCCCGGCGTCTCCTGCGGTCGCACCGACCACAGGAGGCGCAGCCGCCCCTCGCGGGTGGACTCCTGGTAGAACGGCGCCCACGAGCGCAGTCCGGAGGTGTGCGTGAGCAGCTGACGGACCGTGATGAGCTCCTTGCCGCCGCCGGTGAACTCCGGCAGGTAACGCCGTACCGGTGCCTCCAGTTCCAGGAGGCCCCGTTCCATCTGCTGCACGGCCAGCAGCGAGGTGAACAGCTTCGTCAGCGAGGCGAGGTCGAAGACCGTGTCCTCGGCCATCGGAATCCGCTCGGCGGTCGGGAACTCCCGGGCCCGGTCGGTCCGGCCGTCGTAGTCCGCGTACCGCACCGCGTCGCCCACGGCCCGGTGCAGGGCGACGGTGCGACCCCGCCCGGCGAGGACCACGGCTCCGGCGTAGTAGGGATGCTCGGGGGAGGGGCTCAGGAAGCGGCGGGCCTCGTCCACGACGCCTTCGAGGTGCTCCTCCAGGAGCCCGGCCTGGCGCGCGGATCCGTAGCGGAGCCGCAGGCCCTGGAGGGCGCGCCGCTCGGCCGGGTTCCCGCCCGCCCCGGCGGCGCCGGGGAGTGCGGCGCTCAGCAGGAGCGCCCCACCGAGCGCCAGGAGCCCCGTCCCGATCCGACGCCGCCCCGCACCCTGCCGCCGCACGCCGTGCCCCTCCGCACGGCGCCGCCCCACGACGGGTGCCGAGGCGCCGGCCGCCCCGGCGACGCCGCCCGCACCCGCACCACCGGCTCCGACCGGGCCCGCGCCCGTACCGCTCACTCCCGTACCGCTCACTCCCTTACCGCCCGCGCCCGTACCGCCCGCTGTGCCCGCGCCCGTACCGCCCGCCCCTGCTCCGCGTCGGGCTGGGGCGCGGGGCGGTTCGGTGCGGGGCGGTTCGGCGTCGGTCCTTGTGGCGTCCCCCGTACCGACCATGTCCGGCCTCCTGTTTCGTGGCTGCGCCGCACGCTATGGGGTATCTGCCCGCCCGTCGCCCACCCTTCGCACCACACGGGTGGCAAAGAATCTGACACTGCATCAGAAAATCTCTTCCCTCGTCCGCCGGGCTGCGGCATCCTGCCGCCCATGGAGACGGAGCTGAGCAAGAAACTGGGAGTCGAACACGCCATCTTCGGCTTCACACCGTTCCCGGCGGTCGCCGCCGCGATCACCCGTGCGGGCGGGTTCGGCGTGCTCGGCGCCGTCCGCTACACCGCGCCCGACGACCTCAAACGCGATCTCGACTGGATGCAGGCGCACACCGACGGCAAGCCCTACGGCCTCGATGTCGTCATGCCCGCCAAGAAAGCCGTCGACGGTGTCAGCGAGGCCGACATCGAGGCGATGATCCCGGCGGGGCACCGGCAGTTCGTCCGCGAAACCCTGGCCAAGCACCACGTGCCCGAGCTCGCCGAGGGCGAGGCCTCCGGCTGGCGGATCACCGGCTGGATGGAGCAGGTCGCCCGCAACCAGCTCGACGTCGCCTTCGACTACCCCATCAAACTCCTGGCGAACGCCCTCGGTTCCCCGCCCGCCGACGTGATCGGCCGGGCCCACGACCACGGGGTCCTCGTCGCCGCCCTCGCCGGCAGCGCCAAGCACGCCCGGCGGCACGCCGAAGCCGGTATCGACATCGTCGTCGCCCAGGGGTACGAGGCCGGCGGGCACACCGGCGACATCGCCACCATGGTCCTGGTCCCCGAGATCGTCGAGGCCGTCGCCCCGCTGCCCGTCCTCGCCGCGGGCGGCATCGGCAGCGGCGAGCAGATCGCCGCCGGACTCGCCCTCGGCGCCCAGGGCGCCTGGCTCGGCTCGCTGTGGCTCACCACCACCGAAGCCGACCTCCACTCCCGCGCCCTCACCGCGAAGCTGCTGGCCGCGGGGTCCGGCGACACCGTCCGGTCCCGCGCGCTCACCGGCAAGCCCGCCCGCCAGCTGCGCACCGAGTGGACCGACGCCTGGGACGACCCGGAGGGCCCCGGGGCCCTGCCCATGCCGCTCCAGGGCCTGCTCGTGGCCGAGGCCGTCTCCCGGATCCAGAAGTACGAGGTCCAGCCGCTGCTCGGCACACCCGTCGGCCAGATCGTCGGCCGCATGAACAGCGAACGCAGTGTGCAAGACGTCTTCGACGACCTCACCCGCGGTTTCGAGGCAGCCGTCGACCGCATCACCCGCATCGCCGGACGTTCCTGACCCCTCCAGGCCCCCTCGGCCCCCGGACCACCCCTTCTACGTGCAGGCTTCCCGCCCCCCACCTCCCGCCCCGCCCGCGAGGACCGATCCGAGAGGAGCGCGACCCCATGACCGCCAACCATCCGCCCAACGGCTTCTGGGCGCAGGCCGCCGCCGACCCCGAGCGCACCGTCCTGGTGACCCCCGAGGGCGAGGAGTGGAGCGCCGGACGACTGCACGCCGACGTCAACCGCCTCGTGCACGGCCTGCGCGCCGCGGGGCTGCGCCAGGGCGACGTCTTCGCCGTCGTCCTGCCCAACGGCGTCGAGTTCGTCACCGCCTACCTCGCCGCCTCCCAGGCCGGCTTCTACCTCGTCCCGGTCAACCACCACCTCGTCGGCCCCGAGATCGCCTGGATCGTCTCCGACTCCGGAGCGAAGGTCCTCATCGCACACGAGCGCTTTGCCGACGCCGCCACCGCCGCGGCCGACGGGGCGGGCCTGCCGCCGCGCGGACGCTTCGCCGTCGGCGCGGTCCCGGACTTCCGCCCGTACGCGGAACTCCTCGAAGGGCAGCCCGGAACACCCCCGGCGGACCGCACCCTCGGCTGGGTCATGAACTACACCTCCGGCACCACCGGCCGCCCGCGCGGGATCCGCCGTCCGCTACCCGGCAAGCTCCCCGAGGAGACGTACCTGGGCGGGTTCCTCGGCATCTTCGGCATCCGGCCCTTCGACGGCAATGTCCACCTGGTCTGCTCCCCGCTCTACCACACGGCCGTACTCCAGTTCGCCGGCGCGTCCCTGCACATCGGGCACCCACTGGTCCTCATGGACAAGTGGACTCCGCAGGAGATGCTGCGCCTCATCGACCGCCACGCCTGCACGCACACGCACATGGTCCCGACGCAGTTCCACCGCCTCCTCGCGCTCCCGCAGGAGACGAAGGACGCGTACGACGTCTCCTCGATGCGGCACGCCATCCACGGCGCCGCCCCCTGTCCCGACCACGTCAAGCGGGCGATGATCGACTGGTGGGGCCGGTGCGTGGAGGAGTACTACGCGGCGAGCGAGGGCGGGGGCGCCTTCGCCACGGCCGAGGACTGGCTCAAGAAGCCGGGCACGGTGGGCAGGGCCTGGCCGATCAGTGAGCTCGCCGTCTTCGACGACGACGGCAACCGGCTGCCCGCCGGCGCCCTGGGCACCGTCTACATCAAGATGAACACCGGCGGTTTCAGCTACCACAAGGACGAGGGCAAGACGAGGAAGAACCGCATCGGGGACTTCTTCACCGTGGGCGACCTCGGAGTCCTGGACGAGGAGGGCTACCTCTTCCTCCGCGACCGCAAGATCGACATGATCATCTCGGGCGGGGTCAACATCTACCCGGCCGAGATCGAGTCCGCGCTGCTCGCCCATCCGGCCGTCGCCGACGCCGCCGCGTTCGGCATTCCGCACGCGTCATGGGGCGAGGAGGTCAAGGCCGTCATCGAACCCGCGGAGGGTTTCGTCGCGGGCGACGCGCTGGCGGCGGAGATCCTCCACCACTGCGAGCGGCAGCTGGCGGGCTTCAAGCGCCCCAAATCGGTCGACTTCATCGAGACGATGCCGCGCGATCCGAACGGCAAGCTGTACAAGCGGCGGCTGCGCGAACCCTATTGGGAGGGCCACGAGCGCGCGATGTGACGGGGTGCAGGGTGTCCGGACGGCGCCGTACGTTGACCGCCCGGCCGGCCGGCCGGCCGTACAGGCGCGCGTTGCCCCGCACTCGGGGGACGGTTCTGGCAACTTGGCTGATATGAGTACGGCAACGCACAGATCACCCCTGACCGACTGGACCGTCCTGGTCCCCGTGGTGGCCCTCGCCGCGCTCGCCTTCAGCTGGGGGCGCGACCTGCCCTCATGGGCCGTGGTCCTGGTCTCCCTCTGCCTCGCGGGCGCCGTCCTGGCAGCGGTGCACCACGCCGAAGTCGTGGCCCACCGGGTCGGCGAGCCCTTCGGCTCCCTGGTCCTCGCCGTCGCCGTCACCGTCATCGAAGTGGCCCTCATCGTCACTCTGATGGCCGACGGCGGCGCCAAGACCTCCTCGCTCGCCAGGGACACCGTCTTCGCCGCCGTCATGATCACCTGCAACGGCATCGTCGGCCTGTCCCTGCTCGTCGGCGCCCTGCGCAACCGGGTCGCGGTCTTCAACGCGGAGGGCTCCGGGGCCGCACTCGCCACCGTCGCCACGCTCGCCGTCCTCAGCCTCGTGCTGCCCACCTTCACCACCAGCAAGCCCGGCCCCGAGTTCTCCACCGCCCAGCTGACCTTCGCGGCCGTCGCCTCACTCGCCCTCTACGGTCTGTTCATCGCCGTGCAGACGGTCCGTCACCGGGACTACTTCCTGCCCGTGGACACCAAGCGCCACCGTGAGGAAGCCGCCCGGGCGACGGCATCGGCCGCCGCCGGCGAGGACGACGACCACGCCGAACCGCCCAGCTCGCGCGCCGCGCTGACCAGCCTCGGCCTCCTCCTCGTCGCCCTGATCGCCGTGGTCGGCAATGCCAAGGCCGTCTCCCCGACCATCGAGGCGGGTGTGGAGAGCGCCGGCCTGCCCAACGCGGTCGTCGGCGTGATCATCGCCCTGCTCGTCCTGCTGCCCGAGACCCTCGCGGCCGTCCGCGCCGCCCGCCGCGACCGCGTCCAGACCAGCCTCAACCTGGCCTACGGCTCCGCCATCGCCAGCATCGGCCTGACCATTCCCGCCATCGCCCTCGCCTCGATCTGGCTCTCCGGCCCGCTCACCCTGGGCCTCGGCCCGGTCCACATGGTGCTGCTCGCCCTCACGGTCGTCATCAACGCCCTGACGATCGCCCCGGGCCGCGCCACCCTGCTCCAGGGCGGCGTCCACCTCGTGCTGTTCGCGGGGTTCATCTTCCTCGCCGTCAGCCCCTGAACGCGGTGCCCCCCGGAGGACCGGGAGCCCCAGGCCGCCACGACGGGCACGGGGGCGGGCGGCCCGCCCGCCCCCGTGCCCGTCGGGTCAGCGCCTCCCGCCCCCGTCGGGTCAGCGCCGCTCGCGCGGCCACACCACCTTCAGCCGGGGCGAGGTGAGGATGTCCCGCTCGCAGAACCGCGAGGTGACCCAGCGCTCCCCGGCGAACAGCCGCGTCTGGTCGGCGTAGTACGGCGAGTTCGGGTTCGCCGACTGGCTGTACGTGAGCAGGGTGCGCGCCACCGGGCAGCGGCTGCCGTCCCAGCCGACCGCCTGGATGTGGCTGGAGCCGTGGGCGACCTCCGGGTAGCCGCCGGCCGCCGCGTTCCACGGCGCCTCGATCTTGTTCCAGACGCCCAGCGCCTCGGTGCCCCCGCTCACGGGCAGTCTCTGCCCGCCCCGGACCACGAACTGGTGCTCGCCCAGCGGGGCGTCCAGCGCGATCGTGGCCGTCCCCAGCTCCAGCACCGCGTCCGCCAGCGCCCGTCCGATGCCGGGAGCCGCCCGGTTGAGCGTACGGGGGGTACGGACCGGATCGGCCGCCGAGAACGGTACGAGCCACAGCTCCCCGGGCGGGGTCGACGCCGTCAGCTTGCGCCAGAACCGGTCGAAGAGCAGGGCGCCCCGACTGGAGCTGTCGACCGTGCGGTCCCAGCCCGCGAGCACCGCGCAGGCCGCGGAGACGTCGACCACCGTGCCGTTGCCCGCGGTGGCCGTCCCGCCGGGCAGGGCCGCGCAGGCCGCGGCCGCGTCGGCCGCCGCCAGGTCGCCGGCCGGGACCCGGTTCGCGAACTGATGCCGTTGCAGGTCGGCCACGGTCAGTCGGCCCCGCGCGGCCATGGCGGCCACGTCCTCCAGGGCCCCGCGCGTGCGCAGCGAGCGCGGGGTCCCGACGTTGCCCCAGATCCGCTCGTAGCCGGTCAGCGGCCGCTCGGAATTGGCGAGCCAGGCGCTGTCGTTGGAGTTCTCGGCGTACGGGGCGTCCGTCAGTGTCGGCGCCTTCGCCGGGCCGAACACCCCCGGCTGCACCGCGTCCGGGTCCGAGCCGATGGCGCAGTCGCCGCGCGAACCGTCGAGCACCGCCAGCCCCGACGACGGGTACGTGGCCCTGCCGAGCGGGGTCGAGCAGCGTGCGGCGAGCTCGTCGGTGATGCGGGGGAGCACCTGGGACTGGGTGAAGAGGGTGCCGCCGGCGGAGTCCGCGGCCACGGTGTTGACCCAGGGCAGGCCCTGGGTGTGTTCGAGGGCGTCCTTGATCCCGGCGACCGAACGCGCCCGGCCCATGGCGAGGGCGGTGTCGGAACCGCGCAGGTTCGCGGCGTTGGGGTCGTTCAGCGCGTACGCCGTGCCGGCGGTCCAGGGCAGCGGCAGGCCGGCGCCGAGGTGGGAGACGACCGGCCCGTAGCGCGTCCACCACTGGGTGCGGGTGACCGGATCGCCGCCCGCGACGGGGACGGTGACCTCCCTCCGGGTCATCCTCTCCGGCTTCCCGTCGACCAGGTAGGCCGTCGGATCGGCCGGGTCGAGGGAGAGCTGGTGCAGGTTGACGGGTGTGCCGGTGGCGACGGTGTGGCTCCAGGCGACCTTCTCGTTGAAGCCGATGTTGACCACGGTGGTGCCCAGCAGGGAGCCGCCGGAGACGTTCAGCTCGCCCGGGATGGTCTGCTGCGACTGCCAGAACCGGCGGCCGCCCTGCCACGGGTAGTGGGGGTTCCCGAGCAGCAGGCCGCGGCCGTTCGCGGTGGTCGAGCCGTTGAAGGCCACCGCGTTGGAGCCCCTGTCGTAGCGGGCGGTGTCGAAGAACTCCTTGGCGGCCGCGGCGGCCCGCTCCGGATCGACCGTCTCGGGGACCGCCGTACGGGCGGCCGGTGCCGGGGGCTGCGCGGCCGTGATGCCGTCGACGCCGCGTCCCTGGCCGCCGAGGACGGAGACCGCGAAGCCGCGGGCGGCCACGTCGGTGGCGGTCACCGGGCGCACCCAGCCGGCGCCCTTGCACGCCGGATCGCTGATCTTGTTCTGGGCGAGCCAGGCGTTGTACCCGGCGGCCCAGCCGCGCATCAGCTCCTTGAGGTTCCCGCTCGGCCCGGCCGGCGCGGGGGTGGCGAGGAGACGCTCCACGGTGCCGGAGTCCCGGACGCCCTTGAAGTACAGGTCGCTGGAGAGGTTGCGGCCGGCGGAGGAGAGCGAGCCGTCGGTCGCGGCGTCGGGCCCGAACCAGCGCGAGCGCTCGCCCGCCACGGTCACGAACCCGTCGGCGAGGACGCAGACCTGGTCGGCGGCCTGGGCCCAGCCCGTCCCGAAGCCGAGGTGGGCGTAGTCGCGGGCGAGGATGTGCGGGATGCCGTTCTCGGTGTACCGGAGGACCGCGGACAGGCCGCCGCCGGACGGGCCGGGGCCCTCGCGGTCCGTCGCGGCCGTCGCGGCGGCCTGGGGGAACGCGGCCGTCGCGGCGAGCAGCGCGGCGCCGGCCGTCGCGAGGCGGCGCAGGAGCGGACGGGTGCGGCGATGGCCGCGGCTGTAGCGCAACGTACCTCCCAAGTGGCCTGCGGGGAGGCCTGGTTGGCCGGGGCGCAGGCGCTGCGTGGTGTGCCCCCACACTCACGCAGGCCGGGCGAGGGTATGTCAACATGCCGTTTGGTATCTCCTGCGCGCAGGTGCGGGCCGGGCGGCACGCCAAGGTGCGGACCGCGGGCCGGTCAGTGCTCGGTGGGGGAGCCCTCGGCGGGGAGGAGTCCGGAGCGCCGGAGGCGGCGCAGGGTGACGTGCTCGTGCAGCAGGCGGCCGACGAGGGCGCCTCCGTAGACCACGAAGCCGACGCCCACCAGCCAGGACTGGACGACCAGGAGGGTGCCGAAGGGGCCGTAGGTGACAGCGTTCGAGGCGATCAGCGGGGAGAACACCAGTTGGGAGAAGGCGCGCAGGCCCAGCAGCCCGAGGCTGGTCGCCACCGCCCCGGGCACCAGGGCGCGCCAGCGGACCCGGCCGCCGAGCAGCAGCCACTGTGAGGCGCAGAAGAACAGGCAGGTGGCCGCCAGGTCGCCGGCGGTGCCGAGGGCGGTGCCGACCGTGTCGTGCGACGGGGCGGGGATCTCCACGAGCAGGGCGAGGTAGCAGACCAGCAGGGCGAGCCAGACCACGTGCCGCCACATGGTGTGCCAGCGGGCGGTCGGTACGTCCCAGACCTTCTCGTAGCCGGTCTGCACGGCCGCGCCGAAGGTCAGGCCGAAGACGGCCAGGGCGGCCAGGCCGAACGCGGTGGTCCGTTCCAGCGCCAGGTCCGCCGCGCCGAACACCATCTCGACGCGGGCCCGCGAGGACTCCGTCACCCCGAGGGCCTGGCCGAGCCACCGGCCGAAGCCCGAGCCGGAGCCCGGGGCGGCGGCCGCGACGACCACCAGCAGGGGCACCAGGGTGAGGAAGCCGAGGGCGGCGAAACCCATCGCCCGGTGCATCAGCTCCAGATCCCGGCCACGGCTCCAGGCCAGCCCGACAGGGGAGCCCTGGAGCCGGTCGTGGAGCCGCCGGAGGATCGAGGTCACATCCCCAGCCCTACCCCCGCGCATCTCCCGGGTCCCGCGCGCACCCCCGAAGAGGGCCCGAAGGGGTGGTTTCGCCCGCCCGGAAGCCCTCCTGGCCCCGTCGTCGGGCTCTGCCCGACCGTCGCCGGAGCCGCCCGCGCGCGGTGCGGCCGTCGGCCGGGCGGGGGGCGCGGGGAGCTAACCGGCGCCGCGCAGGTCCACCAAGCGCTTGATCTTCCCCACCGACCGTTCGAGGGTCTCCGGGTCGACCACCTCGACGCGTACGGAGACTCCGATGCCCTCCTTGGCCGCCCGGACGACCGAGGCGGCCGCCGCCGCGCGGGCGGCGGCGCCGGCCTCCCGGCGCGCCTCCACCCGTACGGTCAGGGCGTCCATCCGGCCCTCCCGGGTCAACCGCAGCTGGAAGTGGGGGGCCAGCCCGGCCGTGCGCAGGAGGATCTCCTCGATCTGCGTGGGGTACAGGTTCACCCCGCGCAGGATGATCATGTCGTCGCTGCGGCCCGTGATCTTCTCGATCCGCCGGAACGCCGGCCGGGCGGTCCCGGGCAGCAGCCGCGTCAGATCCCGGGTGCGGTACCGGACGACGGGCATGGCCTCCTTGGTGAGCGAGGTGAACACCAGCTCGCCGTGCTCGCCGTCGGGCAGGACCGCCCCCGTCAGCGGATCGACCACCTCCGGGTAGAAGTGGTCCTCCCAGACGTGCAGACCGTCCTTGACCGAGGCGAACTCCTGCGCCACGCCCGGCCCCATGACCTCGGACAGGCCGTAGATGTCCACCGCGTCCATCCCGGTCCGCTCCTCGATCTCCCGGCGCATCTCCTCCGTCCACGGCTCCGCGCCGAAGACGCCCGTTCTGAGCGAGGTGGAGCGCGGGTCGATGCCCTGTCGCTCCATCTCGTCCAGCAGGGTCAGCATGTAGGAGGGCGTGACCATGATGACCTCCGGGCGGAAGTCCTGGATGAGGCGGACCTGCCGGTCCGTCATCCCGCCCGAGGCGGGCACCACCGTGCATCCGAGCCGCTCGGCACCGTAGTGCGCGCCGAGCCCGCCCGTGAACAGCCCGTAGCCGTAGGAGATGTGGACGATCTGGCCCGGCCGGGCGCCGGCCGCGCGGAGGGAGCGGGCGACCACATCGGCCCAGGTGCTCAGATCCCGCTCGGTGTAGCCCACGACGGTGGGCCGCCCCGTGGTGCCGCTGGAGGCGTGGATCCGGCGCACCTCGGAGCGCGGCACGGCGAACATTCCGAAGGGGTACTGGTCGCGGAGATCCGCCTTCGTCGTGAAGGGGAACAGCGCGAGGTCGGCCAGGGAACGGCAGTCGTCCGGGTGCACCCCCGCCTTCTCGAACGACTGCCGGTAGAAGGGCACCCGCTCGTACACACGGCGCAGGGTCGTCCGCAACCGGGTGAGCTGGAGCGCGGCCAGCTCGTCGGAGCTCAGCCGCTCGCCCTCGTCGGGGATGTCCGCGTACACCGTCATGCCGTCACCTCGCCGTGAGCCAACCGAACGATCATTCGGTAGATTGCCGGACTCCGGCCGGTAAATCAATGACTCGAACGAGTGATCGCCTACAGGCCCGCCGCCTCATGGCCTGCCGCCTGGCCCGCCCCCTCATGGCTCGCCCCCGCGTGGCCCGCCGCATCGTGGCCCGCCGGGGAGTCCGCCTCCGTCGCCACCGTCTTCGCCCAGCGGTAGTCCGCCTTGCCGCTCGGTGAGCGCTGGATGGCGGGTGCGATGACGAGCTGGCGCGGGATCTTGTAGCCCGCCAGCCTGGTGCGGCAATGGCTCCTGATGTCGTCCAGCGTGGGCTCCGGCGCACCCGGCCGGACCTGCACCACCGCGGCCACATGGCTGCCCCAGGTCGGGTCGGGGACCCCCGCGACCAGGGCGTCGTACACGTCCGGGTGGGACTTCAGCGCCTGCTCGACCTCCTCGGGGTAGACCTTCTCGCCGCCCGTGTTGATGCACTGCGAGCCGCGTCCGAGGACCGTGACGATGCCGCGCTCGTCGACGGTCGCCATGTCGCCCAGGAGGACCCAGCGCTCCGCACCCTTCTGGAAGAAGGTCTCGGCGGTCTTCGCCGGGTCGTTGTAGTAGCCGAGCGGGACGTGCCCGCGCTGCGCGAGCCGTCCCGGTACGCCCACCGCCACCGGCTCGTGCGTCACCGGGTCGACGACCCGCGTACGGTCGTTGACCTCCAGTCGGAAGCCCCGCTCCGGGCTGGAGTCGTCCGTCGCCCGGCCGTTGGAACCGGACTCGGACGACCCGAAGTTGTTCAGCAGCAGGACGTTCGGCACGAGCCGCTGGAACTCGGCGCGCACCGTCTCCGACATGATCGCCCCGGAGGAGGAGACGCTGAACAGCGACGACAGGTCCGTCCCGCTGAGCGGCCCGTTCAGGGCGTCGATCAGGGGCCTGAGCATCGCGTCGCCCACCAGGGACACGCTGGAGACCTTCTCCTTCGCGATGGTGCGCAGCACCTCCTCCGGCGCGTACTTGCGGTGGATGACGACCCGCTGGCCGTAGTTGAAGGCGATGAACGAGGTCAGTGTCGAGGTCCCGTGCATCAGCGGGGGAGCCGGGAAGAAGGTGAGCCCGCCGCCCCGCGCGGCGACCCGCTCCGCCAGTTCCTCGGGCCGCTTCACCGGCTCGCCGCTCGGCTCGCCGCCGAACAGGCCCGCGAAGAAGAGGTCCTCGGCCCGCCACATCACGCCCTTGGGCATGCCGGTCGTACCGCCGGTATAGATGATGAACAGGTCGTCGGGGCTGCGCGGCGCGAAGCCGCGCGCGGGGGAGCCGGCCGCCTCGGCGGCCTCGAAGGCGACCGGGGCGAGGGCGGGCTCGGGGGCGCCCTCCGGAGTCGGCCCGACGCGGATCAGGTGGCGCAGTCCCGGCGTCTGCGGCAGCGCGGCCGCGACCCGCCCGGTGAACTCCCCCTCGAAGACGAGGGCGGCGAGGTCGGCGTCGTTGTAGAGGTAGACCAGCTCCTCCTCCACGTACCGGTAGTTGACGTTCACCGGGACCAGGCGGGCCTTCAGGCAGGCCAGGACGGTCTGCAGGTACTCGATCCCGTTGTAGAGGTGCAGTCCCAGGTGCTCGCCGGCCTCCAGGCCGCTGTCCAGCAGGTGGTGCGCGATCCGGTTCGCCGCCGCGTCGAGCTCCGCGTACGTGAGGCGGCGCTCGGCGCCGGTGCCGGGGTGGTCCACGTACACGAGGGCCTCGCGGTCCGGAACCACGTCCACGACCGATTCGAACAGGTCGGCAAGGTTGTACTCCACCGTTCCTCCTGACCCCGAGATTCCCGACGGCCGGCCCCCGGGGCCGGTCCGCTCCGGCGGTCATTACAGCGCCGCCGCACACAAGTGGGAAGGCCGCCACCCAAGAAATCTGACTGAGTGTCAGGAAACTATTGAACTGCACCCGCCCCTACTGCAACCTGTTCTAGGTCTTGAGACGGGAGGACGGCAATGGGTGGGACAGAACACCTGACCGTGGAACGGCACGGCGCCACGCTGGTGCTCACCATGAACAGGCCCGAGGCGAAGAACGCGCTCTCGCTGCCGCTGCTGGTGGGCCTGTACGACGGGTGGCTGGAGGCGGACGCCGACGACACCGTCCGGTCCGTGGTCCTGACCGGCGCGGGAGGGGACTTCTGCGCGGGCATGGACCTCAAGGCCCTGGCCGGCAAGGGCATGGCCGGCGACCAGTACCGGGACCGGCTCAAGGCCGACCCGGACCTGCACTGGAAGGCCATGCTGCGCCACCACCGGCCGCGCAAGCCGGTGATCGCCGCCGTGGAGGGGTACTGCGTGGCCGGCGGGACCGAGATCCTGCAGGGCACCGACATCCGGGTCGCGGGCGAAGGCGCGACCTTCGGGCTGTTCGAGGTCAAGCGCGGGCTGTTCCCGATCGGCGGCTCCACGGTGCGGCTGCCGCGGCAGATCGCGCGTACGCACGCCTTGGAGATGCTGCTCACCGGACGGCCGTACTCCGCCGACGAGGCGGCGCGGATCGGTCTGGTGGGGCGGGTGGTGCCGACAGGGACGGCGCTGGAGGCGGCGCTGGAGACCGCCGAGCGGATCAACGCGTGCGGGCCGCTGGCGGTGGAGGCCGTGAAGGCCTCCGTGTACGACACCGCCGGGATGACGGAGGCGGAGGGGCTGGCGGCCGAGTTGCTGCGGGGGTGGCCGGTCTTCGACACCGCGGATGCGAAGGAGGGGGCGAGGGCTTTCGCCGAGAAGAGGCCGGCGGTGTACCGGCGGGAGTAGCTTCCGGGGCCCTGACCGGCCCCGGGCTCTGGGCCGTGGGCCGCGCCGATTCGCCGTGTCCGGGTGCGGCGCCGTTGCCGGGGGGCGGGCCCCCGCCCCCCCCGGCGCGCACGCCCCCGGGGGGGGGGGGGGGGTGGTGTTAACAAAATAAGACGGCGAGCGAGAAGTTTGTGTT